>JAPHTU010000057.1 GCA_026196145.1 Gammaproteobacteria bacterium | reverse complement strand
GGTTTTCAGATAATGCGATATCTGGCGCTCAGAAAGCTGCCGAAATACCACATCAAATGGCTCTACCAGTGACTGTACGCGGTCATTGTCGATGTCGTACAGGCACAGGCCTGTCAGGAAGCGTACGGTTTTGCCCGAGGCGTGCTGTAATTGCAGCAGGGCATTTTCGTAGTTACCCGGCTTGCCAAGGATTTCATCATCAATAATACATACCTGGTCCGAGCCAATGACGAGGCCGGAATTAAAGTGGTTTTTTGCCACTTTTGCCTTGCTGATGGAGAGTCGCTCAACCAACTGACTGGCTGATTCACCTGCCAGCGGTGTTTCATCCACTTCGGGTTTACAGGTCTGGAAGGTAAGATTCAGACGCGCCAGGAGTTCCCGTCTGAACGGCGAGGTAGAGGCCAGGATTAATGGTACCGGTAATTCATTCATAATGTTTTATCTTGCCAGTTCGGGGTGCACTGCGGAATTTTTTGCCATGTAAAATCTGGCTGCAATACTGACGATTTATCCAAAAATGGTGGTTTACGAGGGGCAATCATAATTCAGTCGCCGGAATCTGGCTAATTCAGTGTTTTTACAGGCCTTTTTCTTTGACGTGACTGCTTTTCATCGTTATTATCGCGCGCCTATGTCAGCCGGCCTGCCTCAGCATATTGATGTCAGACGTTTTGCCGAGTTAGAGCGTCGTCTGGAAGGTGAGATTTCACCGCAGGATTGCCCGCGTTTAAGCCAGGCGATCAAGGCGAGTGAGGGGCCAATTTTGGTTGCGCTGGATTTTGAAAAGCAGTCGGGTGGCCGATCTGTCGTATCTGGCAATATTCATGGTCGGGTGGTGCTGGATTGTCAGCGTTGCCTTGAACCGGTGTCTATCGACCTGCAATGTGATGTATCACTCGGTATTGTCGATAGTGAGACAGAGGCGGAGTTGCTGCCGGACGATCTGGACCCGCTTATTGCCGGGGACGAGATTGACCTCCGCGAGCTGATTGAAGATGAGTTGTTACTGGCGTTACCGATTGTGCCGGTACATGATCAATGTGATCCACCAGCTGCATTGTCAGGTGAAGGTCACGATGCAGAACTGCCAGAGCGTGAGAATCCCTTTGCAGTGCTGGCAAGCCTGAAGAAGGACACACGTCCGTCAGGCGATGAAGACGAATTTGAATGATTGAAATATTAGTGGAGAAGTTACATGGCTGTTCAACAGAATCGTAAAACCCGTTCCAAACGGGGTATGCGTCGTTCACACGATAGTCTGGGCACATCGGCCCTGTCTATAGAGCAAGGTAGCGGCGAAACGCATCGTCGTCATCATGTGAGTGCCGAGGGTTATTATCGAGGCAAGCAGGTTATCAAGCCCAAGCTTATCGACGAAGACGACGACTAAATCATTGGTGCCTGAAAGGGCTGCCTGTTGCCCGGGCCCGCATTCTGCGGACCCGGGCAATTTTGTTTTCTAGGGCTTAATATTGGCTGATCAAGTTACAATTTCACTGGATGCAATGGGCGGAGATATCGGGCCGGATGCCATCGTTCCCGCCGCGGTCACTGCATTACGCCGGCATGCCAATCTACGGATTATCCTGGTAGGCATCGAGGATGAGCTGAAACTCAAGGTTGAGGAATTTGACGGCAAGCTTGGTGATCGCCTGCAGATTCATCATGCCAGTGAAGTGGTTGCCATGGATGAATTGCCTTCCCTTGCGCTACGCAAAAAGAAGGATTCTTCGATGCGCGTTTCCATCAACCTGGTTAAGTCGGGTGAGGCAGATGCTTGCGTGAGCGCAGGCAATACCGGCGCATTGATGGCGACTTCACGTTTTGTACTGAAAATGCTGCCCGGGATTGACCGCCCGGCAATTATCTCCCATTTGCCTTCGACCAGCGGTCATACCTATATGCTGGATCTGGGGGCGAATGTAGATTCGACTGCCGAGCATTTGCGTGATTTCGCTGTCATGGGTTCCGAGCTGGCCAGTGCCGTAGATGATATTAAAAATCCCAAGGTTGCCCTGTTAAATGTCGGTGCGGAAGAAATCAAGGGTAATGACCAGGTAAAGAAGGCCGCAGTGTTGCTCGCCGAGACAGACCTGAATTATGTTGGATATGCCGAGGGCGACGATATTTTTATCGGCGATATTGATGTTATTGTGTGTGATGGTTTCGTTGGTAATATTGCGCTGAAAAGTAGTGAAGGCGTTGCCAAGCTGGTCAGTCATACCATGAAGCAGTCATTCAAATCGAACCTGTATACCCTGTTTGCGGCCGTCATCGCCGCACCGGTGTTGAAATCATTCAAGAAAACTTTTGACCCGGGACGCTATAATGGCGCTTCCTTGCTGGGATTAAGAGGCATTGTAATCAAGAGCCACGGCGGCGCGGATGCGGCGGCCTTTGCGAATGCCATTGATATAGCGCTTCTGGAAGTCGAAAAGCAGGTGCCGCAGGCGATTAGTTCCAGGCTGGAAACCATATTAAATCAAACCAATAGTTAGGGGATCTTTGTGGCCTATTCACGGGTAGTTGGCACAGGTAGTTATCTACCTGAAAAGGTATTGACCAATGCCGACATGGAGAAATTGGTTGAAACTTCAGATCAGTGGATCCAGGAACGTACTGGTATCCGCAAACGCCACATTGCGGAAGACAATGAGACCACCTGTGATCTGGCCGAGAAAGCTGCACGCAATGCGATGGATGCAGCAGGCGTTGGCCCTGAGGACATTGATCTCATCGTGCTGGCGACAACCACACCCGATAAGATTTTCCCCAGCACCGCCTGTCTGGTGCAGTCACGACTGGATATACACGGTTGTGCAGCCTTTGATGTACAGGCTGTATGTTCCGGTTTTGTTTATGCGCTGGCGACGGCTGATAACTTCATCAAGTCAGGTGCGGCCAAATGTGCACTGGTGATTGGCGCTGAGACGCTGTCTCGAATCGTCGACTGGACTGACCGTTCGACCTGTATCCTGTTTGGAGATGGTGCAGGTGCGGTGGTACTCAAGGCATCCGATGAGCCCGGCATTCTGTCGACCCACCTGCATGCCGATGGTGATTACGAAAAACTGCTGCATGTGCCTGCCGGGATTTCTAAAGACTATGATCTCGTCAAACAGGGCGGTGCCTATATTGAGATGCAGGGTAACGAGGTATTCAAAATGGCAGTGCGTACACTGGGTCGCATTGTTGATGAGACGCTTGAGCACAATAAGATGGACAGGCACGACATCGACTGGCTGGTGCCCCATCAGGCCAATACCCGCATTATTTTGGCTACCGCGAAAAAACTGGATATGAGTATGGACAATGTTGTGCTGACAGTGGGTGAGCATGGTAATACCTCAGCTGCATCGATTCCCCTGGCCTTTGACGTTGCAGTGCGAGATGGGCGTATCCAGCCGGGTCAGATCATACTGATGGAAGCTTTTGGCGGTGGCTTCACCTGGGGCTCTGCACTACTTAAGATGTAGCATTAATAATAATTGTTAACTAATTAAAATGTAAGAGAATATGAAACTAGCATTTGTATTTCCCGGGCAGGGATCCCAGTCTGTCGGCATGCTTGCCGAGTTATATGACGGTCATGAAATCGTACGAGATACCTTTGGTGAGGCGTCTGATGCCCTCGGTATGGATTTATGGGCATTGGTCAGTAATGGACCGGAAGATCAGCTGAACCAAACCCACAATACACAACCGGCCATGCTGGTTAGCGGCGCTGCTTGCTGGCGGGTCTGGCAGGAGCAGGGCGGCGCGAACGCCGCTTTAATGGCGGGACATAGCCTGGGTGAGTACACGGCGCTGACCTGTGCCGGTGTACTGGAGCTGGCCGATGCGGTCAAACTGGTGGCGGAGCGTGGTCGCCTGATGCAACAGGCTGTACCTGAGGGTGTCGGTGCAATGGCTGCCGTGCTGGGTCTCGATGACGATGCTGTACGCCAGGTTTGTGCTGATAATGCCGCAGGCCAGGTACTACAGGCCGTGAATTATAATTCACCGGGGCAGGTGGTTATTGCCGGCAATGCCGAGGCAATCGACAGGGCAATTGATGCTGCCAAGGAAGCCGGTGCCAAACGGGCATTAAAATTGCCCGTTAGCGTGCCGTCCCACTGTGATCTGATGCGTCCTGCCGCAGAAAAGCTGGGTGAGTATATGCAATCACTGACTTTCTCTGATGCAACAGTACCCGTCATTCATAATGTCTCCGCAGCATCAGTTGATACGAGTGATGCCGTAAAGCAGGCACTGGTGGAGCAGCTTTATCAGCCGGTTCTTTGGGTAGATAGCGTGCAAGCGATAGCCGCAGCCGGTGTGACACACATGATAGAAATGGGGCCGGGTAAGGTGTTGACGGGGCTCAATAAGCGAATTGATAAATCAGTCAGTACATTACCGGTATTTGATTCAGCCAGCCTGGAAAAGGCGATACAAGGGATTAAGGAATAGAAAATGAGTCTGGAAGGTGAAATAGCGCTGGTTACGGGCGCGACCCGCGGAATCGGTCAGGCAATAGCCCTGACACTAGGCAAGGCCGGTGCCACGGTCATTGGCACAGCCACATCTGATAATGGCGCTCAGAGCATATCAGCGGATCTGAAGGGTGCTGGCATATCGGGTGAAGGTCGTGTGCTGGATGTGAATGATGCAGATGCGGTTGCGGAGTTAATTGCCGATATAGGCAAACAGTATGGTGCCCCCGGTATTCTGGTCAATAATGCGGGTATTACGCGTGATAACCTGCTGATGCGAATGAAAGAGGATGAATGGGAAGGTGTTATTGGCACGAACCTGAGTTCAATTTATCGCCTTTCAAAGGGCGTTTTGCGCGGCATGATGAAGTTGAAGAAGGGACGCATCATCAGTATTGCATCAGTGGTAGGTTCGATGGGCAACGCCGGGCAAACCAACTACGCCGCAGCAAAGGCGGGTATTATCGGGTTCAGTAAGTCACTGGCGCGTGAGGTGGGTTCTCGTGGCATTACTGTAAATACAGTTGCACCAGGCTTTATTGATACGGATATGACCAAGGCGCTGGGCGATGAACAACGTGAAGCCCTGGTCAAGCAAGTCCCTTTAAGCAGGCTGGGTTCAGTAGATGATATTGCACAAACGGTGCTGTTTCTGGCGAGTCCGGCGGCCAGCTATATTACCGGCGAGACCATACATGTGAATGGCGGTATGCACATGGTTTAGCAATTAGCCGGCCTTATGTGCCAGGCAAAAAACCGCTAACTAGCTGATATATATAAATAAATTATGGTTGTAGCATGATGGCGCGCTTTTCAATAGAATACGCGCCGCGGCAATAGCCCACTAACATCAATATGCAGGAGAGAATAGAATCATGAGCAGCGTCGAAGAACGTGTTGCCAAGATTGTTGTAGAACAACTTGGGGCCAGTGAAGATCAGGTAAAACCAGAAGCTTCGTTTGTAGATGACCTGGGCGCAGACTCACTGGATACAGTTGAGTTGGTTATGGCGCTGGAGGAAGAGTTTGAGTGTGAAATTCCTGATGATGAAGCAGAGAATATCACCACAGTTCAGCAGGCGATCGATTACATTAATGCGAATGCCAGTTAATTAGATCAGGTGTAAGACATATTCGGCGGTAGCAGCGATAGTTGTTATCGCCGATTTTGTTTTTACAGCATGCTCATCAAAACCGTAATATTTAAATTGTTAGAGAGAACAGTACCTTGTCCAAACGTCGCGTAGTCATCACTGGTCTAGGAGCGGTAACCCCGGTCGGACTGAACGTAGAAGAGTCATGGAAGAATATTCTTGCCGGAAACAGCGGTATTGCTCCCATAGAGCGTATTGATACCTCTGGTTTTTCAGTTACCTTCGGGGGCTCTATCAAAGACTTTGATGTCAGTGAATATATCAGCCCGAAAGAGGCGAAGAAAATGGATGTATTCATGCATTATGGTATGGCTGCTGCCAAACAGGCAATTGCAGATGCCGGTATAGAAGCCAACGAGGACAATGCTGAAAGAATCGGTGTCGCGATCGGTTCTGGTATCGGGGGTATAGAAACGATAGAAAATAATTATAAAATATTTCTGGAGAAAGGCGCCCGCCGAATCTCACCATTTTTTGTGCCGGCATCTATTGTGAATATGGTTGCTGGTAACCTGTCCATTGCACACGGTTTCAAGGGGCCGAATATTTCCATCGTAACCGCCTGTACTACCGGTACTCATAATATAGGCGACGCAGCACGTATGATTGAATATGGTGATGCAGATGTGATGGTGGCCGGTGGCGCTGAAATGGCGACAACATATACAGGCCTTGGTGGTTTTGCTTCAGCCAGAGCACTATCGACACGCAATGATGACCCGGCAGCAGCCAGCCGTCCGTGGGATATTGACCGCGACGGGTTTGTCCTGAGCGACGGTGCAGGTGTGGTGGTGCTGGAGGAATATGAACATGCCAAGGCCCGCGGGGCGAATATCTACGCAGAACTGGCAGGTTTTGGTATGAGTGCTGATGCATACCATATGACTTCTCCATCCGAGGGAGGAGAAGGTGCCATGCGCTGTATGTTGATGGCAATGAAACATGCCGGTGTAAATCCCGACGAGGTGGACTATATCAATGCACATGGTACATCCACGCCAGCGGGTGACAAGGCAGAAACCAATGCCGTCAAGGCCACGTTGGGCGACCATGCCTACAAGACCGCGGTGAGTTCAACCAAATCCATGACAGGACACTTATTGGGGGCTGCCGGTGGTATAGAGGCGGTATTTACTGCACTGGCCATCAGGGATCAGGTTGCGCCGCCAACGATCAACTATGATACGCCTGACCCGGAATGTGATCTTGACTATGTACCGAATGAGGCACGTCAGATGAAGATTGACGTTGCACTTTCCAACTCATTTGGCTTTGGTGGCACCAACGGTACGCTGGCCCTTCGCCGGATCGATTAGTTGATGACAGGACCAATGTCCTGATATCCATCAGCACGGCTTTATCCGTGTCTTACCGTCAGGAAACACTCAATCACGTTATCGATCTCGCAGCGATTCAGTATCGTAATATCGAGCGCTATCCTTTCCTGCTGGATAGCGTGGCCAAAGAGAGCCAACAAGGTCGATACAGCCTGCTATTTGCCTTTGTGCAGGAATCCATCGAATGTCCTGATGCCACAAAGGCTCAGATGTTTTTTGATGAACTTGGTAGTCGATGGCAATCACTGGCTCAACCCGCTACTGAAAGTTTATTGCCATTCACAGGTGGCTGGTTTGTCTACCTGGGTTATGAGGCTGTAAGTGGTATTGAACCCTCGCTCGACAACCCCGCGTTTCGATATGATTTCCCGGTTGCGTTTGCGAGTCGTTGTCCTGCAGGAATTATTGTTGACCACGAAATGAAGCAGACGCATTGCATTTGCGAGGACGACTATCAAAACTTGATGGATACCATGCTTGCTGATATCCAGGCAGTGGCAGAGCAGGGATTGGGGCAGGTGCCGCCGGTTACTGTCAGCCCTGATGAGGCCGCCGCACAGGATTACACAGATAGCGTCAGTTCTATACTGGAATACATCAGGTCGGGGGATGTATTTCAGGTGAATTTATCTCGTGCCTGGAATGTTTCTCTGGATAAGCAAGTGCATCCATCAGTTCTGTACCATCATCTGAGTAATAGTAACCCGGCTCCCTTTGCCTGCCTCGTTCACCACCCAAAGGGTAATATTATAAGTTCATCACCAGAGAGGCTGGTGCGGGTTGCTGATGGAAGGGTTGAAACGCGTCCAATTGCCGGCACACGGCCGAGAACCAATGATGCACAGGACAGACATTGGTTGAATGAATTGAGAACCGATCATAAAGAGCAGGCTGAACACATCATGCTGATTGACCTTGAACGAAATGACCTTGGTCGCGTATGTGAACCGGGGACTATAGAAGTCGACGAGTTAATGGCGCTGGAGTCATATGCCCATGTGCATCATATTGTTTCGAATATCAGCGGACGCTTACGTGATGGTATGACTCCGATCAATGTGCTTAAAGCCGTGTTCCCTGGAGGGACCATTACAGGATGTCCCAAGGTGCGTTGTATGGAAATTATTGCCGAGCTGGAGGCAGAGGGACGTGGTCCCTATACCGGCTCGGCTGGTTATATCAATCATGATGGATCGATGGATTTCAATATCCTGATACGCACGATTTTTCAGCAGGATCAAACACTTCATTTTCGGGCCGGCGCCGGAATAGTCGCTGATTCGCTCCCGAACAGGGAGCTTGAAGAGACACGGCACAAGGCAAAGGGCTTATTGTTGTCGCTGGGTGCAGCATGATCCTGGTTAACGGAAATGTTCAGGACACTGTTTCAGCACTTGACCGTGGTCTGGCTTACGGGGATGGTTTGTTTGAAACGATAGCGGTCAGGGACAGCAATCCACAATTGCTGGATTTACACTGGCAACGCCTTGAAAGGGGATGTGCACGGCTGAAGATACCTTTTCCGGGAATATCAAGATTGATGGATGATATTGAACGGCTATTGGAGCATGCCAGACAGGCTCAGAAACCAAGTGGCATTATCAAGGTTATCGTTACTCGTGGTGCAGGTGGACGTGGTTATCGTTTTGAACCAGACATGAACGTTACACGTATAGCCATCCTGTCCGACTGGCCCTCCTGGCAAGGCACTGAAAGAGATACCGGGGTCAAATGCAAAATATGTGAAACGCAATTATCTTCACAGCCGGTATTGGCCGGCATCAAACATCTCAACCGACTGGAGCAGGTGATGGCCCGGGCCGAATGGTCCGGAAACGATATCGCGGAAGGTATTATGCTGGATGCCCATGACCATATAATCGAAGGTACCATGAGCAATATATTCTTTATCGACCGGCAACAAACCATTGTTACACCCGCACTGGATCAATGTGGCGTGGCGGGGGTGCAGCGTGAGAATATACTGTCTATCGCCGATAATGCGGGCTTTAAAATCGATGTGACTGATGTGAATTTAACCGACCTTGAGAAGTATTCCGAAGCGTTTATTAGTAACAGCCTGATTGGAATATGGCCCGTAACAGGCATTGATAAGCACGATTATCAAATTGGTCCTGCCACCCGGGCATTACAGGAAAAACTCTTTAAGTCATGATTAAGCGGTTTTATAAAATTGCCGCCGCGATATTTGCCGGCCTCATGCTATTGCTGTGCATCGGTATTTATGTGGTGTATCAGGATTATTTGCTATTTCTTTCCACACCTATAACGGCAGAGAAATGGCCCGTCAGGATAACGATCAAGCCGGGTAGCAATTTCAGTCATCTGGTTAATGATCTGCACGATCGCCAACTAGTAGAGCGTAGTAAATACCTTTCATGGTATGCGCGTTCAGAGAATCTTGGTCACAGGATAAAGGCTGGCAACTATGAATTCAG
The DNA here is from genome assembly GCA_026196145.1 of Gammaproteobacteria bacterium. Taxonomy (GTDB): domain Bacteria; phylum Pseudomonadota; class Gammaproteobacteria; order JAJDYQ01; family JAJDYQ01; genus JAJDYQ01. Next base: position 8,959 of record JAPHTU010000057.1, on the reverse strand, counting down.
TAAAGGCATTACCCCTGTTCAGCTGCTCGAAAAGATCGTTAACGGAGAGGTCATACAATATTCGTTTACCATAGTGGAAGGCTGGACCTTCCGGCAAATGTTGTCAGCCTTACACCGGCACAAAAATATTGATAAAAAGCTTGCAGATCTTGGCGACGGGGAGATTACCCAGACATTGTCATTGCCCAATAAACATCCGGAAGGCCAGTTTCTGCCAGACACCTATCTGTTTCCAGAGGGAACAACCGATATTCAATTCTTATCAAGGGCCTCCAGAGCAATATATCGTTATCTTGACGCAGAATGGGAGAAGCGGGATGAAAATCTGCCTTTGAAAACACCCTATGAGGCCTTGATTCTTGCTTCTATTGTCGAGAAAGAAACCGGTGTTGCCAGTGAGAGGCCGGCGATAGCCGGGGTATTTACACGCAGGCTTCGTAAAGGCATGCGGCTACAAACCGATCCGACCGTTATTTATGGTATGGGGACACAGTTTGACGGCAATATACGCAGGCGTGACCTGAAAAAAGACACACCCTACAATACTTATACCCGCTATGGCCTACCACCAACCCCAATAGCGCTGCCAGGCAAGGCCGCCATTAATGCGGTACTGCATCCGGCCGACGGGAACAGTCTTTATTTCGTTGCAAAGGGTGATGGCAGTCACCAGTTCTCAGCCACTTTGGAAGAACATAATCGTGCGGTACGCCGATACCAGTTGAGGAAATAAGATATTGAATACGATACGTGGGAAATTCATTACGGTTGAAGGTGTTGAAGGTGCCGGTAAATCGACCCAACTGTCTTATATTGAATCCTACCTTCGCCAGGCCGGAAAACCACTCGTTGTAACAAGAGAACCGGGAGGGACACCTTTGGGGGAGGAAATCCGCGAAATTCTGTTACAGCCACGAGCAGATGGAATGGCAGACGAAACTGAACTGCTTCTGATGTTCGCTGCAAGAGCAGAGCATTTGTCACAAAAAATCCTGCCAGCTTTGGAAAACGGGAAGTGGGTACTATGTGACCGCTTTACTGATGCGACCTATGCCTACCAGGGGGGTGGGCGTGGCCTGGATAAATCACTGATACTTGATCTTGAAAACCTGATTCAGGGCCATCACAGGCCTGATTTAACAATATTTCTTGACCTGCCGGTAGAGGCCGGGCTGGAAAGGGCGCGACAGAGAGGGGAACTAGACCGCTTTGAAACAGAAGATATCGCATTTTTTGAACGTGTTCGCCAGGCTTACCTGGATCGTGCCCGACTACTGCCTGAAATTTATCGTGTCATTGATGCCAGCTATACAATTGATGAGGTGAAACATCAGGTAAATAAGGTCCTGGATATCTTCTTGTCGCACAATGAATGACTGGGTGTAGATTGTTGTTTATCAAGATAAACGTCTGATAAAGACCTTGCGCCATAGCTGTTATACGCTTACCATTCTGTCTGATGTCGAACGTTTATCTTGCTTTCTAACATACTGAAATAAAAGACAATTATAATTCCCCATGGGGAGACTGGATGGCTAAGCGCGCATTCTGGAAGTCCGACTGGTTTTCAGGATTCATAATAACAATAGTTTTTATATTCTTTTCCGGTTCTGCGGCGGTTCAGGGTATAGAGCGCTGGGCATATGACATTGGTGTTGCTGCCAGTGACCGAAGCCCTGCCGACAATATCGCAATCATCGCAATCGATGATGACAGCATTGCCAACCTTGGTCGTTGGCCCTGGTCGCGCGATATCCATGCTCAAATGCTGGAATTACTTAATGAAGCCGGTGCCCGCGTTATCGCGCCATCGGTATTGTTTACCGAGCCACAGCAGGATTCAGGGGCGCAATACCTCAAGGCAATACAGTCTTTCTTTCAGAAGTCCACCCTTGGCACACGTGTTGTTGAAGATAGTGTCTCCCTGCAGATCCAGATAGATGATCTGAGTAACGCGGTTTCCGTCGTGCCTGAGAAAGAAAAGGCAAAGCCCATCTATCTCAAGCTGGAAGATCTGAGTAAATTCTACGGTCAAAGTAGCCTTAAAGAGCAAATGGCCAAGGATATCCTGGAGCTGGGTCAGTACCTCAAACAGGCGGGTGAGGCCTTAAATGCGGATAAGTTACTCGCGGAAGGTATCCAGAAATCCGGAAACGTGGTTTTACCCATGTTATTTGAGCTTGGTAGTCCACAGGGTAATCCGGACCAGCCACTTCCGGGCTATATCACTGGCAATATTATCAAGAATGCAGTGGACAACATCGGTGCTGCCGCTCTCGGCGCTGTTCCTGTTCCGGCATTGGCCGCCTTCTACCCCATTCCTGAACTTGGCAATGTGGTTTCCGGGGTAGCGCATTTAAATCAGCTGCTGGATGTTGATGGCGGTATACGAAAGGAGCCACTGGTCGTCGATTACTTTGGGGATATGTATCCGTCCTTTTCGCTCATGGTGGCGGCCAAATCGCTTAACCTGAAGCCATCCGATATCCAGATAAGGCTGGGTGAGGGCGTTAGCCTGAAAAATCTCAACATTGATACCGACCCGCAGCTGAGGATGAATACCTTTTTCTATTCAGACCGCATTGATGGCTCACCTGCATTTTCGACGGATTCATTTTTTGACGTGGTGTCTGGCAAGATTCCGGTCAGTAAGTATAAAAACAAAATTGTCCTGATAGGGCAGACCGCATCCGGCATATCCACACCGCAAAAAACGCCTGTTGATGAGGCGATGCACCCGGTACTCACCTTGGCACACTCTATATCCAGTATTCTCCAGGAAGATTTCTTTGTGACCCCGGAGTGGGCAGGCACGGCGCAACTGGCTACCTTGCTCGTCATAGCGATCTATCTCATTGTGCTGTTACCGCGTATGAGCGCCTCCCTGGCCGCCATTCTGACCATCTTGCTGGCACTGTTGCTATTTGGGACTGAATATTTCCTCATGATGAGCGAGGCGACCTGGGTAAAACTGATGGTGCCCCTGCTGTTGCTTATTATTGGTCACGGACTTCTGACGACCAAACGCTTCCTGTGGACGGAACGCAGCAAGGTGGCGGTCGAGGCAGATTCCTCAGAGACCAATCGTATATTGGGTAATGCCCTCCAGGTGCAGGGACAACTGGATATGGCATTTGAGAAGTATCGCAAATGTACAGTAGACGAGACTGTACTGGATAGCCTGTACAACCTGGCGCTGGATTATGAACGCAAGCGTCAGTTCAACAAGGCTGGATCGGTTTATCGCTATATGGCTGAGCATGATCCAAAATTCAGGGACATCCAGGATCGCATGAATCGCGCCGAACAAATGGAAAACACCATGGTAATTGGTGGTGGAGGTGGGGCAGGTCCAGGCGCTACTATGATTCTTGATGGCGCGGAAAAGCCAATGCTGGGTCGATACCAGGTTGAAAAGGAACTGGGCAAGGGTGCCATGGGTATGGTCTATCTGGGACGTGATCCGAAGATAAACCGTGTAGTGGCAATCAAAACCATGGCGCTTTCTCAGGAATTTGAAGAGGATGAACTGGCTGAAGTCAAAGAGCGATTTTTCAGGGAGGCTGAAAGTGCAGGGCGCCTGAGTCATCCGAACATCGTGACAATCTATGATGCTGGAGACGAGCAGGATCTGGCGTACATTGCGATGGAGCTACTCAAGGGAGACGACCTGACGCCCTATATCAAGCGAGATAACCTATTACCGGTGCCCGTGACAGCGACGGTAATTGCTGCCACAGCAGATGCGCTGGCATATGCACATGCGCAAAATATTGTGCATCGTGATATCAAGCCGGCCAATATAATGTACGAACCGGACTCCAAGACCACCAAAGTCACTGACTTTGGTATTGCACGCATTACTGACTCCAGTAAGACCAAAACAGGCGTCGTGCTTGGTACACCGTCCTATATGTCGCCGGAGCAGTTGTCAGGAAAGCATGTTGATGGACGCTCCGACCTGTTTTCTTTGGGTGTTACGCTGTACCAACTGCTTACAGGTGAGTTACCATTCAAGGCAGATTCGCTGGCGACTCTAATGTTTAAGATCACCAATGATGAAGCCGCAGATATTACCCTGCTGAGACCTGAGTTGCCGGATTGCCTGGTCAATGTTGTCAATCGCTGCCTGGCAAAATCTGTAGACGATCGTTATAGCACAGGTAGTGAAATGAAGGCCGATCTGGAAGCCTGTATGCCGGCGATTACTTTTGAATATGGGAATCAATAGGAATTCGCATGATCGATTTATCTGATTCACTTGAGGTCACTGCCCAGACTGATGTCGGCAAGAAGCGTGACCACAATGAAGACAGTATCGGCGCTGACAGTGCCTATGGGCTGGTTCTGGTTGCGGACGGCATGGGCGGTCACAATGCCGGAGAGGTTGCCAGTGGCATTGCTGCAAACGTTATCTACGAACAGATGCGTGCAATTCTACCCGAGCTGGAAACCGGCGAGGAAGACAAGGAAACCGGTTATGCACTGGAGTCGATTGCTATCAAGAGCGCCATAGAGCTGGCAAATCAGGCGATTCACCAGACTTCAAGGACTCAGCCGGAATGCGCCGGTATGGGCACCACAATCGTTGCTGGGCTGTTTTATGATGATCGTATGAGTATTGCCCATGTCGGGGATTCCCGGATGTACCGTATTCGGGGTAAACGATTCGACCAGGTCACAAAAGACCACTCATTAATTCAGGAATTAGTTGACAAGGGCTTTTATGAGACCGTTGAAGAAGCTGAGGCCGCAGGCAATAAAAATCTGATTACACGGGCTTTGGGCGTCGAGGATAATGTCCAGGTAGACGTCCATGAGGAAATTGTAAAGCCCGGGGACATCTATTTGCTCTGTTCAGATGGTCTCACTGATATGGTTTCTGATGAGAAAATTTACTTAACTCTCAACAAGTTTAGTGCTAATCTTAAGCAAGCAACTGAGAAACTGATTGAGATGGCGAATGAGAATGGCGGCAAAGACAATATCTCTGTCGTGCTGGCCAGGCCGACAAAAAGTTTCGCTATCAAGAAAGGTTGGTATAACCGGTTTTTTGACTGGTTCAGTTGAAACAACAATATTATAGAGATGAGGCAGAAAAATGCCGGGTAAGTTAATACTGAAATTTGGGGATTCCATTCTGGGCGAGTATCCGCTGGATAAGGAAACACTCACCATTGGTCGTAAGCCAAATAACGACATCACTGTTGAAAATCTGGCAGTGAGTGGACACCATTCCCGTGTTATTACGATTCTTCAGGACTCCTTTCTGGAGGATCTGAACAGTACTAACGGTACCTACGTCAATGGTAAACTCATCCAGAAACATGCCTTGCAGCATGGTGATATCGTCAAGATTGGCAAGCATGAGCTTCAATATATAAACGAAGAGACTGCAATGTCCGACGATGACATGGAAAAAACCATGATCATCCGTCCAAGTGCTTTGTCTGCGGCTGCACAGCAACAAGCAGCCGATGATGGTATGGCTAACGCTCAGGCGATGGCAAGTGGTGGTGAGGCAAAGCCTGCAGGTCTAAAGCTGATGTCTGGTCCAAATGCCGGCCGTAGTATGGAACTTAAAAAGGCATTAACCAGCCTTGGTAAGCCTGGTGTACAGGTTGCGTCAATATCAAAACGTCCTGATGGTTATGTACTTACACACGTAGAGGGGAATAGCACCCCGACTGTGAATGACAAGGATGTTGGAGCACAGCCTTACACGCTAAATGAAGGCGATGTTATCGAACTCGCCGGCATCAAGATTCAATTTCAGTACAAGTAACTCACATAGCACGCGCAGGTTGGGTGCAGCCGCTTAAAAACCACTGCATGGTTACCTTGCTGCTCCGGGATAACTACTTGGTTTTGTAGGTGAAGACTCCATCCCAGTTCTCATCAGGCGGCGTCTCTCTGAAATACTGAATTCGGTCAAGGTAAACACTATATAGTTTTGTCATCGGCGATTGCTTCTGCAGGTTGAGAAACTGCAATTCAGCCAGATCCCATTGTTGTTCCCTGTAGTATTTACGACCCTGCTCGTAAAGCTTGAGCTCACTTTTGACTTCACTGGATACCTCGTCCTTAATTCCCAGAGGCTCAAATATTTTTACTGGCTTGTCCTTACCTTTAACCCGTACCTCATCAAGTTCTCTGTAGACGACATCACTGACTGCTGATTTGGTGGTCTCACTGACAATAATCTGTACTCCGTATTGTTTGGTAATGCCTTCAAGCCTCGATCCCAGATTTACCGCATCTCCCATTACGGTATAGGCCTTTCGGAACTCGGATCCCATATCGCCGACATGCATAACACCGGTGTGGATACCAATACCAAGTCGTAGGGGGGGCCAGCCCTTTGCCTGAAATTCTTTTCGCAGCTCCTTGAGCATAACGATGATATCCAGTCCGGCATGAACTGCATGCCTGGCATGATCTGGGTCATTCAAAGGAGCTCCCCAGAATGCCATCACTGCATCGCCCATATATTTATCAATCGTTCCCCGATGATGATGAATGGTGCGTGTAACCGGAGTCAGCAGCTCGTTCATCAGGTCCTGCAGGTCACTGGGGTCGAGTGACTCGGATATCGAGGTGAAATCACGTACATCGGAAAAGAAAACAGTCATATTGCGACTTTCTCCCTTTAGTGAGAAGTGAGCCGGTGCGGAGCTCATCTCGGTAACGATTTCGGGCGGGATGTATTGCCCAAAAAGACCTGCCAACTGTCGTTTACCACGTGATTCAATAAAGTAGCCATACGACATATTGGCGACATAGAGTAAAACAACGAGAAGCAGGCTTGATGCCAATGGCAGAACCACATGAGTGGATTGCCAGACATAAATGTTTAATAGTGTAGATGCTGCAAGAATAGCCAGTGTGAATATGCTGGCTATCAGTGGACTCATGAGTGGTAACAGCAGTCCAAGGGTAAGGCCGGTTATGAGAAGCAGAACGATTTCCGCTCCCGTTACCCATTCCGGACTATGTTTGAAATTCTGATCAATAAAGCCTGCGACGAGATTTGCATGTATCTCTACCCCGGGATAATTGGTCTGCATGGGAGCGGAACGTAAATCCAGCAGGCCAGGTGCGGATGTACCCAGTAGTGCGATGCTGCCTGCAAGCTGTTCTGCGGGCAGCTTATCGTTGAGTACATCAGAGGCAGAAATATATAAAAAGCTTTCTTTAGGGCCTCGATAAGGAATCAGCGAGCGCGCATATTCATCTACCGGAATCTGATAATTGCCAATCTGCAGCCATTCCATACCTCTGTAATTGTCGTCATTTCCCGTGTTATCGACAAAAACCGGTTTTATCTCTGTTCCCTCCATCAACTGCCTGGCGATAGCCAGTGATAGCGATGCATAATATTTATCTTCGTGCAAAATCAGCATGGGGACTTTACGCACGATTCCATCGATATCCGGGTCAGGATTGAAATGGCCCGCATCAACCGCAGCATCTTGTATGGCAGGCAGGTTGGCACCATACCCGGATGCCTCGAATATATTCAGGGGACGACCCTTGAAGTCTGCATTTGTAAAAACCGGTTGGGGTAGTACTCCCGAGATATTGGCCGATCCTGCACTGGTTTCCGTATCAAAATAATAGCCCAGTACAACCGGGCGGTTCCTTAGGGACTGTGCAAATATATCGTCATTCATCAGAGATGGACGCAGAGCCTCCAGCACACTCAGGTATTCTTCATTCCCTGCAAGTTGCTCGGTAGCCAGGCTTTCAAGTGTACCCAGTCCGGAACTTTCATCGGGCTCCGCCCACACAACGTCCATGCCGAGCAGTGCGATGTTGTACTTATCGAACAGCAGATCAACCAGGTGGGCCACACGGGTTCTTGGCCATGGCCACCGACCTTCTTCAGCGAGGCTTTTTTCGTCGATATCAATAATGACAATACGGTCATCCTGCCCACCAGGCATGGTCATGCGCAAGCGCACATCATAGGCGGCATTTTCCAGCTGTTTAATAAAATGCCATTTATCCCAGGGGCTTAGAGTGGCGTTGTGCAGAAAAAAGATGGTAATCAGTGCACTGATCGCTATTCTTGGCCAGTGGCGCTTTACCTGGTGTATGAACCTTGAGAGGGCTTTGTGAACCATATTTTTTGAGTCACTCATGCGTTCATGCTATTGAAAAATGACCTGGCGGGTGAGTGCAACGCATTTGCCTTGAAGTAGATGCCAGCTCTCTACAGTAAAGCTCGGTAGAGAAAAGGGGAGGCGCCAGTCGTGTGGCAGTGATTATTGATAGATAATGGCTTTGTAGATAAAGGTAGTATGGCCATGATCTACTTGTGGCTATTATGCTTGCGGCATTGCCTGCTGCAGACCATTTTCCAGCACATAGGCCTCAAAGCCACGCTCACTGAGGATGTAACCGGCAGATGAACTCCGTCTACCGGTATCGCAGGCAACGATGTATTGCTTGGATTCTTCCAGTGTTTCGATCTTGTTTCTCAGGAAATACAAGGGCATGTTAATACTACCTTTGATATTCCATTTCTCGAATTCATTCGGCAAACGGACGTCCAGTAATTGTGCGCCTTTGGCAACCATTTCCTTGGCTTCATCAAAGGTAACCGTTTTCATCAGAGGTGCTTTTAGCAGGGTATCGAAATCATCCTTTGAGAGCCGCATGAGAGTGCCATCTGTCATCATTCTGATGGTAGCGTTTCTTTTTGCTGCAGAGATCAAGGCCTCCTCGCCGAAACTGTCACCTTCATCGAGTGTGGCCAATGGAACACCTTCCGGCTTATTGGGTGTTTCCCGTACAACCTGGCATTTACCATTGCTGATAATGTAGAAATAGTCGCCTTCCTCGCCCTGCTTGATGACGGTATCTCCCGCGTTGAAGGCAACGGCCTCCATGGTCATAAACATGGTTTGCAGGTTCGCAGGCGGAATACGGTGAAAGGCCTTGGTTTGTAGCAACT
>JAPHTU010000138.1 GCA_026196145.1 Gammaproteobacteria bacterium | reverse complement strand
TGGGGTGGACATTTGTGTCTTTTTAGGGTTGGCAGCGTACGGTGATTTTCCTTTCATAGAACGTTCATTCAGCTCTTCTGCAACGGTTTCGGCATATTCAGTTATGTCTTTGATAGAACCGATTTTATAACCTTCAAGTTTTGAGTTGCCCTGTCCAATGACGTAGCGATGCCAGTTTCCTTCTGGCAACCATGCTGGGTGTGGTTCGGCTTTCTCAACGCTTACCAGGGTATAAATGTACCTGTTCAGTATTTTTCCTTGCTCTGTGTTCATGGTTTATTCATTCTTCTGTTGGAGTTTTTCCGTGATTCTCCCGAAGTTGACTGGCTTGTTACCATTCGGGTTTATCGATTGCTGTAGCCTGGCATGATGCAGTATTAATCGTGCTCGAGACTTTCCGTGAAACAAGGGAGGGCCGGGCAGGAAGACGCGTTATCATAGCCATGACCACTATAAACATCGCCCAGAAAATAGCTCATCATATAAATTGATGAGACAGGATTTGCGTGGCATTAAAGCCAACCGTATTAACTGAGTTAATTTGCTTTTCTTTGTTGAAAGTTTTAGCTGTCACTCAGGAAACGCCATAATAACGTTTCAAGACGGCTGATGGTCGAATCATACATATAGGGTCTGATATAATTACAGCGTGCCCCCTGAAGCCACTATAAACCTTGCAGGGCTGTAGAAATATCCTTGCTGAACCCCCATATACCAGTCCATGAATACAGCCAGCCTACCTTTATATAAACGTCCAGCTATCCTGATTGCCGCGGCGACCCTTGTTGTTATCTTTATCGTAACGCTGATTGGCGTCCCGCACGGCATCAGTTATGCCGTCACACAATGGGTCAGGGACAACGGTAACGACCAGGTCAGTGTTGAGGATGTCGATTTCAATCCTTTTACCGGCACCCTGGTAATTCACCAGCTACACGCCAAACGCATGGATAACACGCCGTTGGCCATTAATGAGCTCAAGCTGGATTTCGTCTGGCACAAGTTGCTCAGTAAACAGGTAGTGGTCGAAGCTGTCAGTATCCAGGGCGTGGGTCTTGTTATTGAGCAGGATGATAAAGGACAGCTTCGTGTGGGGGGTATCAGGGGCGGCGATAAACAGTCGAGTACAGAAAATAATGCCGATGTGCCCTGGGGCTTTGCCATTGATACCCTGACGCTTGCGGATGTGGGTGTTGAATATCAATCACCTGAACTAACTTCCAGATTACAGATTAGTGAACTGGAGATAGCTGACCTGGCGAGCTTTCTGCCGGATCAGCAATCCAGCTTTAAGCTGGATGGTAAGCTCGATGAGGCCAAAGTTGATATTACAGGTAAGTTCAAACTGTTCGATGCAGCTCGAGGATTTAAGGGTAAAGTTATATTGCAGGGTATTAATTTTGAAAAATTTGCAGCTCTGTTACCAGAGGCGATTGGCAAGTTAAACGGCGTTGGTAAACTGGAATCGACGCTGGATATACAGTATCAGCCTGAGGGGAAACTGACGGCTGAACTGGGTGGTGAGATATCACTGAGCGCTGTTGAGCTGGTTACCGAAGATGTTAGCTATAAAGGCGAAGCACTCAGCTGGACGGGTCAAAGCAGTTATCATGGAGGTGCCGAGGACCCGGTCACGATTACACTTATTGGCGACCTCAGGCTTGAACAGATTGATCTTGCGGATGCCGATACCCTGTCTATCCAGCAGGACATGCTGACGTGGTCGGGAGATTCCACTATCACCTTGCCTGTTAAGGAATCGATCCAGGTTATTAATAAAGGCAAGCTCGCTAGTGGGCGGTTGAGCTTCTTCGCCAAAGACCGGGATACCAGGCTTCTATACGAAAATCTTACCTGGGATGGCAAGGTTAATTTCAATACGACGGACACTGCCAAAAGCCTGGTCGCGACGGGTGAAATCGCAGTTGATGACCTGCGCGCGATATCGCCAAAAAATAATGTCACCTTGCTGATGTTTGATAATCTCAATATCAAAGACATCAATACGCAGGCCCCTCAGATGTTTTCAGCGGCTAAAACCGAATTCAGTGGACTGACACTGGGCAAACAGGGCATCGATAAAGATGACAGTAACCAGGAAGAAGTCTTTAGCCTTGTCCATTATGGCAAGCTGGTACTTGATGATTTGCAGTATTCACAGGACAAGGGGGTGTCTATTCATGCGATACAACAAATAGATGTCACGCAGACTGTTCGCAAGACCCCCGAAGGGGAGTGGAACATTATCCGGATAGTTGATCTGATAAAGAAAATTGCCGACAAACCGGCAGCCGCGGGGAAGAAAGAAACCAAACAAGATAACAGGACACCGATAAAGCTTGGCAGTATCCATGTAAAGGGTGACAGTAAGCTCATATTTGAAGATCACCAGGTCAAGCCGAAGTTTCGTCAGGAGCTCAGGTTCAAGGACGCCAGCCTTAGTAATCTGGATACCAGCAAGCCCGAACAGGCCAGTCCCATTGTTATCGATGGCGTGTTCGGGAAGCATGCGAGTGTTGACGTATCCGGGGTTGTTTCACCGTTTGCTAAACAGTTGAAAGGCGATCTAACGGTACAGCTGGATGGTTTTCCTTTACCGCAATTATCTACGTATAGCACTCAATCCCTGGGCTATACAATAGATAGTGGTGAGCTGAATGCCACGATTCGTCTAAAGGCCGATAAAGGCAAGCTGGATGGTAACAATGAACTCAGCTTGCATCAGCTTGAAGTTACACCACTGAGTCCGAAAGAGATGAAGAAACTGGAATCAAAGCTGGATGTTCCCCTGGAAACTGGCCTGGCGGTGTTACGAGATAAAAATAACAATATTAAGCTCAATCTGCCGATTGCCGGTGATGTGGATAATTTCAAGGTCGACCCCAGTGATATCATCAACCAGGCGCTGTCCAAAGCGATGAAACAGGCAGCCAAAACCTATTTATCAACTGCACTGTTTCCTTATGGCACTCTGTTAACCGTAGTGGAAGTCGTGGGAGAAAAGGCCATGCAGATCAATCTTGACCCGATCTCTTATGAGCCAGGTTTGATCGACCTGGATAGTGAAGACAAGAAATACCTGGCAAAGGTGGCATCCATACTGAAGGAACGTCCTGAAATACATGTCAAGCTTTGTGGTGTATCGACGGCACAGGATCGACAATCTCTTGCCGAGCAGGCCGCTAAGCTGGCGGAAGATAAAGCTACGCAAAAGGAAAAAGATCGGCAGGAGCAAGAGATATCGATTCCTGATGAGCATTTGATAGCGCTGGCAACCAGACGAGCCGAGATGATTGAAGCACATCTGGTGGATACCCATGGCACAAAGTCCAACCGACTCATCAGTTGTCGTGCACGTATTGAGATCAAAGATAGCGAGACGAAACCGCGTACCGAGCTGTCGTTAAGATGAATA
>JAPHTU010000089.1 GCA_026196145.1 Gammaproteobacteria bacterium | reverse complement strand
GCGCGCGTGTTACTTTTGTTACGGCAAAAGTAACCAAAACCATGTTTCCCAATAACTCGGCCTTCGGCTGCACTGCGGTTATTCGCGACGTCCATGTCGCTCACCCCTTTGGGGCCAGTGACTAGCGTCACTGTTCAAAATAGCTCCTGCCATTTTGTCTCAAATCTACCAAGGCCGGCATAAGCGGCGTCCATGCCGCCTATGCCTAAAACGGCTCCTGCCGTTTTACCCTGATAGATTCTGCGTTGCTCGTCGAGTTAAAAGGGGAGGATAAATCAAAAGCAGCTTCTTAGAGTTTGTGTCTTTGATATTGATCTTGATCCTTCATCCCGTTAAGACTTGGTGAGCAGCGCAGCTCAAAATGGGGTTGAATGGCAGGGATGCCATTCAAGGCAAAAGCGGCAGGACGCCGCTTATTGCCGACCCCGTTTTGAGCGAGCAGCGCAATGTACCCGCAGGGCAAGTCTTTCGGGCGTGCTTTCTTTTCGTCTCTTTTCTTTACACGAATAAAGAAAAGAGACTCGCGCTAAAGGAGGATGTAAGCAAGAAAACTAAACGTATAAGCGCGAAATCTTAATTACAGAGATAGTTGTTATAAGCAATAACAACTATAGTCATGGTATGCAGAACACCAAACAAAACCGCGCGAAATTCCGCCGTGCCAACCGCGTGCTCAACATGGTGTTATATCTGCATAAATGGGGATACCAGCGTATACGCATAGCCCCTGGATTATCTGCAGACGGTCAGGACTGGGAATGTGCCATCACCCATACCCGTAATATTGATAACGCCGATGGTGCGCTATTGTCCGTTGATCCATATGACGGGCATATTGCGCACTATACGACGGCTGCCAGTAATGAATACTTCGGCTGGCAGGATGCACAGATGGATAATTCCCGTCAGTTGGCCGAGCATTTCGTGCAGCGCTTTCCAAAGATCCTTTCCCTGGGTAATGGCCGTGACTGGCCCTACAGTGGCTGGTACGTCAGTATGCTGGGTGTGGCAGAAACCGGGCCGCTGCCTATCAATTACGGAGACCCGGAGGCGGAGTCGCGCAAGGACCTGCTGGGGACGGTTTCATTGTCGGACAAAAGGATATTTTTACAGGCACCGCCACTGGTTTGATCGGTGCGGCGGTAATGTCTGCAACACATCGTATGCAGGGAAAGTATGGTACCAGAGGCCGGACTCGAACCGGCACGCTATTGCTAGCAACGGATTTTGAATCCGTCGTGTCTACCAATTTCACCACTCTGGCAATTCAGGCGGCGTAGTATCGTGGAATCCTCGTTGGGGTACAAGTATTTGTAAGCTATGATGCGCCGCCATGTTAAAGAGCGAGTTTCATTTTGATCTGCCGCAGGAACTGATTGCGCAGGCCCCACTGGAATCAAGAGATGCCAGTCGCCTGCTGTGTCTGACGGCAGGCGACGAGACTGCACGTGATTGCCAGTTTACGCAGTTTGCAGATTTGCTGACGGCGGATGATCTGCTGGTCATGAATGACACGCGCGTGATCCCGGCACGCCTGTATGGCGTCAAGGCAACCGGAGGCAAGGTAGAAATATTGCTGGAACGTCTGCTGGATGAGCAGCGTTGCCTGGCGCAGGTCCGGGCAAGTAAATCACCCAGGGTCGGTAGCCGAATTACCCTGCAGGACGACCATCAGCTTGAAGTCATACAAAGACACGGTGATTTGTTTGAACTGATACTTGTTGGCGAGTCAGGCCTGATGCAGGTGCTGGAAGAATGTGGCCATGTGCCGCTACCCCCCTATATCGATAGAGAGGATAACCGACATGACCAGTCGAGATATCAGACGGTCTATGCCAGCCAGCCAGGAGCTGTCGCAGCACCTACCGCCGGTTTGCATTTCGACGAGGCCATGCTGCAACGTATAGAGGACAAGGGGGTCAGGACAGCTAAGGTAACACTTCATGTTGGTGCCGGAACCTTCCAGCCGATCAGGGTAGAGCGTATCGAAGATCATAAATTACATGAAGAACAGATCGAGGTGTCGCAACAGGTTGTCGATGCGGTACAGCAGACACGAAGTAGGGGTGGACGGGTAGTCGCGGTGGGTACGACTTCGGTCAGGGCACTGGAATCGGCGGCACGTTCGGGTGAGCTCCGAGCGACCAGGGAAGATACCGATATCTTTATCTATCCCGGATATCAGTTTCGGGTAGTGGATGCGCTGTTAACCAATTTTCACCTGTCCGAGTCATCACTGCTGATGCTGGTATGCGCATTTGGCGGTTATGATCGTGTTATGGCGGCGTATCGCCATGCGGTTAGCCAGGAATATCGCTTTTTCAGTTATGGGGATGCGATGTTTATCGAACCTGTCTAAACAAAACACACAGGCAAAAAAAAGGCGCGGCGAAAAGGAGGGTTGCCGCGCCTAAAACCACCAAAGGAGGATGGAGAGTGTGGCCGCAAGGGGGCGACCACGACGAGCAGTATATAGAAAAGCACTAATATAGCAAGTTGCTAATTTACTAATATTTGTATTTTTAAGCCAGGATTTATCACAGGTTATGAACTTTAATCTTATTCAGTCAGATGGACAGGCCAGGCGCGGGTGTGTAGCGACGCGTCGTGGCCTGATACAGACACCGGCGTTCATGCCTGTGGGTACCTATGGCACGGTGAAGGCCATGACGCCAGAGGATGTCAGGGCAACAGGCGCGGAAATTATACTGGGTAATACCTTTCACCTGATGTTGAGGCCCGGTACGGAAATTATCCGCGAACACGGTGACCTGCATGATTTCATACACTGGGATGGCCCAATCCTGACGGACTCGGGCGGTTTTCAGGTCTGGAGTCTGGCGAAGCGACGAAAAATCACGGAGCAGGGGGTTTCGTTTCAGTCGCCGGTTGACGGCAGCGAGGTCAAGCTAAGCCCGGAGTCCTCTATGCAGGTGCAGCGCGACCTGGGCTCCGACATCGTGATGATATTCGACGAATGTACACCTTATCCGGCGACCCGTGACGAGGCGGCTGCGTCAATGGAGCTGTCACTACGCTGGGCAGACCGCTCCAGCACGGCGCATGCCGGGAATGATGCACTGCTATTTGGCATCGTTCAGGGTGGTATGTATGAAGATCTGCGCGAGCAATCGATCAGCGGGTTGATCGATATCGGTTTCGACGGCTATGCCATTGGCGGGCTTTCCGTGGGTGAGCCGGCAGAGGAGCGCCACCAGGTGCTCGATGGTCTGCAGCCGCTGATGCCGGTAGATTCTGCACGTTACCTGATGGGGGTGGGCAAGCCGGAAGATATCGTTGAGGCTGTCAGGCGCGGTATCGATATGTTTGATTGTGTCATGCCGACCCGCAATGCCCGCAACGGCCATTTGTTTACCTCAACCGGTGTTGTCAGGATACGAAATTCACAATATACCCACGATACAGGGCCACTCGACCCGGCCTGTGATTGCTATACCTGCCAAAATTATTCCCGATCCTATCTGAGGCATCTCGACAAGTGCGGCGAGATCCTTGGCGCGCATCTCAACACCATACATAATCTTCACTATTATCAGTCGCTTATGCGAGATATTAGAAATTCAATCGAACAACAGCGATTTGATGAATTTGTGGCGGAATTTTATGCACAGCGCAGGGAATCAGTGTCATAATACGCGCCGATTTTTGGCCTTGTTATTGATGACAACTACCCCGAAATACGGGGTGAAAAAAGGGACTTACGCATGGATTTTCTGATTTCTGCAGCGCATGCTCAGGCGGCGCAGCCACCTCAACCGGATATGTTTACCGGCCTGTTTTTGCCAATGATTTTTCTGGCGGTCGTTT
>JAPHTU010000309.1 GCA_026196145.1 Gammaproteobacteria bacterium | reverse complement strand
TATAGCCGCAATATTTTATGTGGTATTTGCAATTATATGGGGAAATTCGAAATGGCTGCTAATTGAGGCAATTGGCATACCCGTTTATGGTCTTTTCGTATGGGCTGCCATACGCTACTCTAGTTATTGGCTCTCCATTGGCTGGTTGCTTCATCCTGTATGGGATGTTGTGCTTCACGTTTTAGGCCCTGGTAACTTTGTCGCCCCAGAATGGTACGCCGTCGGTTGCATTACATTCGATATTCTAGTTGCCATTTATATTATGTTTCGCGCTAAATATTGGCAGCAGGAAATGCAAAGGTATAACAAGGTGCTCAACACGGACGCGGTAAAAAGCACCGCGCCTCTTGGTTAATTCGTTAGCAACCGATGAAAATAAGAGAAGCAACCATAGATGATGCGGAAAACATTAGGAATGTGTATCTTCAAGCTTTTGACGACTCAGAGGCACAGATGGTATCTGATTTCGCAGTCAATCTGCTAAAAGAGAATCATCCAGTTAAAATAATTTCTCTTGTTGCCATAGAGAACAAAGAAATAGTTGGTCACATTGCCTTCAGTCCAGTCTTTCTTGAAAGTACTAACGAGAATTTTGGTTATATTCTGGCGCCATTAGCGGTATCTCCGGAGTTTCAAAAAAACGAGATTGGTTCCTCTTTGGTCAAGTTTGGCTTGGATATCATTTCCAAACTGGGTTCAATTATTGTGTTTGTTTATGGCGATACTCAATACTATTCCAGGTTTGGCTTTAAAACAGGCTTGGCCAGTAATTTCGAGCCCCCATATGCTTTACAGTTACCTGAAGGCTGGCATGCCCTGAAATTAAATTCTGGTGTTTCCCCTGAAGGTGGAAAAATTATATGTGTTGATTCTCTCAGTGATCCTGATCTATGGTAATCGTTGCTAACAAATCATTTATCCATTCCCACAACTCTAACGTTGGTGGCCAAGGGGGATTATGAATCAGGCCATTTACTTTAAGACTTCATTTTTCGACGTTTCGAAAGAAAAAAAGAATCCGATCAATCCAATATATGGAATATCGCTATTGGAATGGCTAAAGGAATCGTTAGAAGACAAACTTGAAATTACGGAGCCCGATGCGGAGGATTGGGGCTGGTATAGTGAACTTGAATTTGACGGCAATAATTATCTTATCGGATCTTGTGCATACTATGAAGAAGGTGATGACCCGTCTGAAGAGGTTGAATGGGTATTTCAAGTTGATAAATACCGAAGCTTTAAAGAAAAGCTGCTTGGTAGAAACAAGATAACAGAAACAGATGGCTGTTTCTTGTTTTTTAAAGCGTTATTTGAGAATCATCCAGACATCACAGATGTTCAAGTCGGATAAGCCACAACAAGTCACACAGCTTAAACGCTAGCCCGCGTAGCTGATTCCCGTTCTGCCTGCCAGCTTCTGAATCGCTCTATCTCGGTTTCCATGGAGCAGGAGGGTGGCAGAGAATCCAGGTAATGACCATACTCGACCTGTAGCTTCAGCTGTTCATCAGTCGTCAGCGATTCCCAGGGTCTGAGCTCTAACTCTGTCTGCTTCATCGCTATATCGGCAGAACCTATTTTTTTGTTTTCTGCCGCTTGTTGCTAGCTTTGGGTTTCCGCTTTCTGGCCGGCCTTGCCGAAGTCGCCTTATCCCTGGCACCCTGCCTGGATTTTGCCGGTTGGTCCGAATCTTTCATCTCGGCAATATTGAGTTTCTTTCCGCAGACCCAGGCATTCTTGAGCGCCATAAAGGTTTCCTTTGGCATGCCATCCGGCAGGTCAACCGTTGAGAAGTTGTCGTAAATTTCGACGCTGCCGATGTAACGACTTTCCAGGTCGGCCTCATTGGCGATCGCACCAACAATATTGCTGGGCTTGACTTCATTTTTGCTGCCAACATCAATCTTGTAGCGGCGCATGACGATTTCAGGGAATTCCTTTAGCTGCTTTGGTTTTGATTGCGGTGTTTTTTCCCTGCTGGTAGAACGAGGTTTCCGCTCTTTGTCTGCGCTTTGTGCTCTATCTCTGGGCGGGGCCTCTTTCCTTCGAGGTAATTCCTTTTCAGATAAAAACAAGGCTACCTCGCCCTGCGCTAATTGGGCCAGGGCAGCGGCAATTTTCAATGGTTCGGTTCCTGTTTCGTCGTGATATTCATGAATCAGTTTTTCGAACATATCCATCTTTCGGTTAGCTAGCGTATCCGTGATCTTTTGTTTAAATGCGCCAACGCGCTGTTCATTAATGATTTTTGCCGATGGTAATTGCATAGGCTCAATGGGGTGCCCCGCTACCTTTTCAATCATCTTAAGCATACGATTTTCGCGTGGTGCGACAAACAGTATCGCTTCTCCCTTTCGCCCAGCTCGTCCGGTACGGCCGATACGATGCACGTAGGATTCAGGGTCATATGGAATATCATAATTAACCACGTGACTAATACGTTCGACATCTAGTCCACGGGCAGCAACGTCGGTAGCAATGAGGATGTCAATTTTCCCATTTTTAAGCTGTGTAATGATGCGCTCCCGGCTATTCTGTGCAATATCACCATTAATGGCTTCTGCAGCAAACCCTCTGGCCTGTAATTTCTCGGCTAGCTCGGCGGTCGCGGTTTTAGTACGTACGAAAATCAATAATCCATCAAACTCCTCGACTTCGAGGATACGGGTGAGCGCATCGAGCTTGTTGGTGCCTGACACCTGCCAGTATCTTTGTCGGATGGTTGTCGCTGTGGTTGTCTTGCTCTTGATCTTGACGATTTTGGGGTCATGTAGAAATTGATCGGCGATCTTGCGAATAACAGCCGGCATGGTGGCGGAGAACAATGCGATTTGACGTTGTTTTGGAATTTGTTCCAGAACCCACTTCACATCATCAATAAATCCCATGCGTAACATTTCATCGGCTTCATCCAGCACCAGAGCTTTTAGACCATCCAGTTTCAGGGTACCGCGCTTGATGTGGTCCATGACCCTGCCAGGCGTTCCAACCACGACATGCACGCCGCGTTTTAGTGGTCTCAGCTGCAGGTTATACGACTGACCACCATAGATGGGCAGGACGTGAAAACCCTTCGTGAAATGCGCATAAGACTGAATGGCTTCGGCAACCTGGATGGCGAGTTCACGTGTTGGCGCCAGTACCAGTACTTGCGGGTGGTTTTTCTTGATATCAATCTGTTGCAAAAGAGGTAGTGCGAACGCGGCCGTTTTGCCGGTGCCGGTTTGCGCCTGGCCAATAATGTCGCAGCCATTCAGTAAATGCGTGATGCACTGCTCCTGAATGGGCGAGGGCGTTTCGTAGCCGAGGTGATCCAGGGCCTTGAGCAGGGGCTTCGACAGGCCAAAGCTATCGAAACTCGGTGGTGTTTGTTGGTCGGAGGGCATTTTGCGGTTACTACTGAGGGGGAAAAGACCGCGCAGTATACGGCATGTTAGAGAATGTTAATATAGGTATCCGGTATTTCCTTGCTTCAGACAGTGATTTACAGCCAGATGGCTGCCCATCAAGGGCTGTCGCCGGCGCAGCACGTTCCCGGGGCTGCTGATTCCCCAATAATGTATCATTGTCAATATACCAATCGTGGCTCGTGGAGTAAGGGGGCATCTTGACGCTACAGCAAAGCAATACCGTGAGCAAAATCATGTTCGCTGTCGCGCTGGCTGTTGTGAGCGGGTTGCTGGCTCATACCGTTCTAACGGACTCCCGGCATTCTATTTTGGTTGGTA
>JAPHTU010000136.1 GCA_026196145.1 Gammaproteobacteria bacterium | reverse complement strand
ATATGCCTCGCCGCTGCTAATGCCATGCGTATTGGTGTTGTAAAGTATGGATTGAAAGGCAGTAGCTGCATCATGGTATCTTCTAGTGGCCAGCAAATATTTAGCGGTAGAATATTGATATATGATATTGGAAGTATCCTTGGTAGTGAGATTGATGTCCTGTTCTTCCGGACTGCTTTTAAGCATTAATAAAGGTAGTACTTCAAAACTGGAATTCTTTAATATGTCCAGTAACGCATCCCAGTAATCATAGTTATGATTCGTGTACTGCGGAGAAAATAAAAAAATGTAATTATCTTCAAAACGAAAGTTATTTAATGTGGCTTGAATCATGTCATCGTCAAATATTGATCTGATGAAGTCACTGTTTGAGAAAGTATGCTTCCTCCTGTTGGTATCCAGTAAAAATTCGTAGATTTTTGAATATTCTCCAAGTGCTGTGAAATCAGTGGATATTCTGTGAGGGTAATTATCCAGTAGTGGCGGTATGTTTGTTGTCAGGCTGTTTAGAATATTGGAGTCCGCCATAAACAGACTTCCAAGACTTGTAATATCTTCCATGCCTATGCGCTTAAGGTCATCAGAAATTTCTGAATTCCAGGCTCTTTTAATTCCCGTGGATGATGTGGGTTGTATATCACCATTCGTGCCAATCAGCATAAAGTCCATGCCGGATCCATTCCATAGGCTGCAATTTGTGAATGCCATGCAAAATGATTTGATAATTGAGAGAGATTCATGATCTATTAAATTATGGGCAGGCAACCAATAAGTTACCATCCCGCCTTTTTTTAGTTTGCTTTTTATTAATTGGAAGTATTCGGCAGTGTACAGATTAACCACCTTTGCAATTTTTGGCGGGGGTGGCTCACCTGTAATTAGGTCATATTGCCTGCCTGTTATCTGGAGGAAAAATCGTCCATCTTCAAGGTGGATGTGTGTTCGGCTATCCAGTAGCGGGAACTTTCCGCTTACTTTATGAACTATTGTGCTCATTTCCAGAATATCCGGAGATATGTCAACCACGTCAAAATGTTTGACAGAGTTGATATTGGTTATGGCCTCCGCTGTATTTCCCACCCCATAACTGATTTGTAGGACATCCTGAATGTTGTTTTTAAGTATATAGGGGAAGTATGCGTACAGTTTCATATAGCGTTTTGCACTATATGTGGTGTCACTCATGGAATAACTATTAGTCAGTAGTTTATGGCTGACGGGTTTATTCAGATAGTCCTTTCTTATGTACTGAAGCGTGCTATTTAATCCTTCCCTCGTATCTACGAGAGAATTACCCGGGTATCTGTCATGTGCTATTTGATTAAGAAGCTTGTCTACACTTCCGAAAGGGAAAATTAATACGACAATCAACGCGGTCATAGCTACTGCGATGTAGGATATGAGCGGGTTTTTTGTTGTTGTCGTATTGTAAATAGCCAAAAAGGCGACAAAAAAATAAGCTATGGCTAACAAGGCGATGGATGCTTCTATTCCCAGGTTTGGGAGTAGTACAAATATTGCCACCGCCGAGCCAATGGCGGCGCCCATCGTATTGGAGAGTGTAAGCAAGCCGGAGGTTTTTGTTGTGTTACCCAGGCTGCGGTAAAGTTTTTCTCCGTAAAGCGGGAAAAGTGCGCCAGATATCACGCTAGTAGGCAACATTAATATAAATGCCGATATTGAAAAATAAAACAGGCTCTCGAATAATTTGTCAGGGTACAGGGATACGATAATGTGAAATAAGTAAAAACTGGCGGTGACGGTAATTCCTGCAAGTATCGGAAAGATGAGAAGTAGCCTGTCAGTGATGGTGTTCCAGATTTTCAGTTTGGCGACAAGTAGTCCTCCAAGCCCTATGCCCATCAGGACAACCGCCAGCATGATTGAAAAAATATTGCTTGTTCCAATGTGCGATAGCAGCATATATCGAAACCATACGACCTCAAGCGCCAGCAGCAGCAGTCCGGTTAGGAATGGCATCGTAAGAAGGCTTATGGGTATCCTCTGATGCACGTCGGGCGCCAAACTTTTTTCTATAACACTTGTAGAAGAGCGCTTTGAGTAGCGAATGAGTGCATATGCGGCGATGAAGTTCAATGCGCAGGCAAAAAGCGCGGCATTGTTCAGGCCGATATACTTTATAAGCACAAGTTCGGATATTAGCGCACCTGCGACAGCACCCAGTGTATTCCACCCGTATAGCAGGCCAAGTGATGTTGAAAAATTGTCAAAATACTTATGAATCGACTTTTGTAGCAATGGCAGGGTGCATCCCATTGCAATTGTGGGAATGAGTAATATCGAGAACGAGGTGATAAATCTATAGGCAGTTAACATGGTGTCGCTGCTTGTAAGCAGCGTAGTATGGTTTGCTATAGCTGACGGAAATAACGGAAGGATATATATAGATAGTACGCCGGTAATACCAATCGCTATTTCACATATAATATAAAAGTTAACCGGCTTGAGTATCAGTCTGCCATAAAAAGCCATTAGCCAATTGCCAATACCCAGACCGGCCATGAATGCTGTTAATACCGCCGCTGCACTCCACACAGACGACCCCAGGGATAACCCGGCAACCCGAAACCAGACTGTTTCGAATATCAGTGCGGCACAGCCGGAAAGAAAAAAGACTATGGGGAATATTGAGACTCTTGGTGGGGCGTTCATTAGGCAAAATGTTCCGCTATTGTGTACGCTAATAATTTCATGCTTAATCGATGTTAGTTTAGTCGCATGAGTGATAGCAGAGGGCGAAACAGGAGGATTGCTATTTTGCTGGCAAGGGTTTGTCCCCAATGATAAAGCGGGGTTGCGAATAATAGTGGCAGGCTGATCAATGCCATCGTGCCCGAGCCGATAATGATATCGGTTGCCCAGTGTGCGCCACTGACCAGCCGCGGCAATATGAATGGTGAGAACAGGACCAGCGATATCATGCCCCAGCGCCTGCCTGCCTGTATAAAGAAAAAGATAATGCAGGTGATCACTACGTAACCATGGTCGCCAGGGAAACAATCCTTGTGGTAGTCCTTGGCATCAATCCAGGTGATCAGTTCACTGAGTCGATAACTGGGTGTGAGGCTGATGGATGGGCTGTATCGCTGGTAGTCGGTTAAATATAAAACCAGTGCGGCGCTGAAGCGAGTAATCAGTATGATGACCAGTAACAAGGTTAACCCGGATAATGCCTGTAAACGGTCCTGCCTGTTCAGGCTATAAATCCAGCTGAACCCGATCAGCAGGATGAGGGTGGCGGCTATGATGTCAAAGGGGCGCCAGTTTGCGATGGCCCAAAATCCCTGCCAGGTTTTACCGCTGGCCAGGGAGCCATTCAAGCTGTAAAAAATAGCGGCATCCAGCGCATCCCATAGCTCACGCGTTGCCGGTGTTAACCAACTGGCAAACCAGAAGCAGGCCATGGCCCACCAGAACAGCAGCCATTTGAGTTGGAAGTGTTGCATCAGGGTGTAATAGGCAACGATTTAAAACTCGTCCGGTGTATAGGTCTTCATGCTCAGGGCATGAATTTCAGTATTCATAATGTCGGCCACGGCGTCATAGACCAGCCGGTGGCGCTTGATCAGGCTGAGCCCATTAAACTTGTCGCTGACAATAATGACATTAAAGTGTCCCGCACCACCGGCACTGGCATGCCCGGCATGACTGGCACTGTCATCCTCAATATCCAGGGATTCCGGTTCGAGGGCATCGGTTAGCCTCTGACGAATCATTTCTACACGTTCTGCGGTCATTGCTTTTCTCTTTATGGTAAAACTCTGATGTAGGGTTTAACGATAACATCTTTATAAACACCGGCTGCAATATAGGGGTCTTCATCGGCCCAGGCCTTTGCAGCTTCGAGTGAATCAAACTCAGCGACTATCAGCGAGCCGGTAAACCCGGCATCGCCGGGTTCGCTGGTGTCCAGCGCAGGATTGGGTCCGGCCAGTATCAGGCGGCCTTCATTCTGTAGTTGCTTGAGACGTGTGACGTGATCTGGTCTGGCAGAAAGTCGTTTTTCCAGGCTGTTTTCAACATCCAGTCCTACAATCATATACAGCATGTTTGGCTCCGTTAGCTTGCGAGATTAGTGAATGATATTCGCTGGCGAATACCTGTCGGCATATTCCTGCATGACTTCGCGCACATGATCCGGATAACCCAGCCGCTCCATTTCGGACATGCCCTGGGCGAAAAACCCGGCGGTATCCTGTGGCAGATTCCGGATCAGGGTATCAAAGGCTTCACGCATCAGGTCAACGTTGTAGGAGCGTGTTGCCACGATGCCGCGATTTATATTGAGCACACGCCATGGCCGCCCCGGGTTGGTGTTGTCCAGATCACTGCTGATAGCGATACTGCAGGCGTTCATCAAGCTGCCCAGGATATCGCTTAACTCCGCCAGTGAAGTCTCATCCTCCAGGTGATTGGCCAGCCAGGCCAGCGTATCGACCAGTGGCTCCAGCATGTTGATTTGCCCACCCTGGGCACCCACCCACAGGGCGATACTGACTGCCAGTATGCCGTTTTTCTGCTGCAGGTCGACATCGTTCAGGCGTTGCAGTATCTGCGAGGTATTGCCCAGCAGTTGCATGCCATATTCACCAATTTCAGTGACTTCGCCGGCACTTAGTTCATCTGTATTGCCGGTGATAATGTCCCTGAGCTGTTGCAGGGATGCGAGCACCTGGGCCGGGTTGTCAGCCATATTGTCAACGGACCGCTCGCTCACAGTGAGGGGTTCGATGTGACTGATAATATGATCAAGCATGATGGCGATTTCATCAGCTTTGGCGGAGGGAAGTTGCATGCGGTTAGATTAATTCGTATATGAGATCTGGTCAGGCGGCGCATTCTAGCAGAACAATCCCAAAGTCCGTAGAATGCCGCGCCCATGAAGTATGATCTGCACAGCCATAGTATTGCCTCTGACGGCACGCTCACGCCCACTGCACTGGTGCACGAGGCAGTGGAGGAGGGGGTTACACATCTTGCGTTAACTGATCACGATACCCTTGCGGGTCTGCCAGAGGCGCGGCAGGCGGTAGCTGGGCTGAATATCGAATTGATAGCGGGTGCAGAGCTATCGGCCATGTGGAACGGGCGTACCATCCATATCGTCGGTTTACACCTGGATGTCGAGTCGTCCGTACTCAGAGAGGGAATCCGGCAGCAGCTGGAGTTTCGCGACTGGCGCGGCAGGGAGATCGCGCGCAGGCTGGAGAAAAAAGCCGGTATTGAAGATGCCTATGAGGGGGCGCTGTCATTTGTGCATGGTGGGCTGGTCAGCCGCACTCACTTCGCACGTTATCTGGTCGAGGCGGGGTATGCCAAAGACTTTGGTCAGGCGTTCAAAAAGTATTTACTGAAAGGCAAGCCCGGGCATGTGCGTGGAGACTGGGCATCGCTGGCTGACGTGGTTGAATGGATACGCGCAGCCGATGGTATTGCGGTACTGGCGCATCCGGCTCGATATAATTTAACGGCAACCAGGCTAAGGGGCCTGTTGGCGGAGTTCATCGAGGCAGGTGGCGAGGCGATAGAGGTATTGTCCGGTAGTCATACACCGAATGAGGTAAAGGCCATGGCCGGTCATGCATTGCGTTTTGGGTTACTGGCATCGGCCGGATCGGATTACCACGGGCCGGAAAACCCCTGGGTACACCTGGGACGTCTGCCGGAAATGCCTGAATCCTGCACGGCAGTGTGGGATTCAGATATCTGGCAGCAAAGAGCAGCATAATTTATTAAGGATAGAGACCATAATGAGTCAGTATTTTGAAATTCACCCCGATAACCCACAGCCTCGCCTGATCCATCAGGCGGTAAATATTATTCGTGATGGTGGCGTGATCGCCTATCCGACCGATTCCAGCTATGCGCTGGGTTGTCACATTGGGGACAAAGAGGCCATGGAGCGTATTTGCCGAATTCGCCAGGTAAACAAGACTCACAACTTCACGTTGGTATGCCGCGACCTGTCTGAAATCACAACCTATGCCAAGGTGGAAAATCAGGATTACCGTTTGATGAAGGGGTTGAGCCCGGGACCGTATACCTTCATCCTGAAGGCAACCCGTGAGGTGCCCAAGCGATTGCAAAACCCGAAGCGAAAGACCATTGGAATCCGTATACCCGACACCCCTATCGTCAGGGAACTGCTGGATGAGTTGAATGAGCCGATTATGAGCTCGACATTAATACTGCCGGGAGACGAGTTACCGATGAATGAGGCCTGGGATATCCGTGAACGGCTTGAGCACGAGGTAGACCTGGTGATTGATGGTGGACACTGCGTGGTT
>JAPHTU010000147.1 GCA_026196145.1 Gammaproteobacteria bacterium | reverse complement strand
TAGCCTTGATATTCGGGATCTGGCCATCTGTATTATCCTGGCGTGGCCATAGACCGATTTCTTCGCGCTTCACATTGGGATAGTTGAGTACACAATGTGCCCACCGGTCTGATTTGATTGACTGAAACCAGATGTTGGCATATTGATCATAGGGGTAGGCAATTGCTTCAGCATGCCAGGCTTTACCTACGCCTTCAGCACAACCGCCCAACTTTCCAATATTGCCCGTCATTGCCTGTAGTGCTGCAGCCATGCGGTTGTACTGCTCACCATAGGAATTACGTCCCGCAGCCCAGGATGCCTTTAATGCGGCGGGTTTGGTGCGGGCATACATATCAGCCAGCTTAATGATGTCTTTAGCTGGTACACCACAGATCTTTGCCGCCCATTCAGGTGTTTTTGGTTCACCATCATATTTTCCCAGAATATAATCCTTGAAGTTTTCCTGGCCATTGACTGATTCACGCCACCACTCTGGCATAGTGCCGGCGTCCATGCCCATACAGAATCTATTAATGAACTCCTGATCCTGCAAATTGTTGGTAAAAATATAATGCGCCATCCCCGCCATCATCGCGGCATCGGTATTGGGTTTAATAGGTATCCACCAGGCATCATAGGCCGCGGCAGAATCAGTGTATTGCGGATCAACTAACACAAACTTACACCCACGCTGCTTGGCCATGCGCATATACATGAAGGTGTTGCCACCATGAAAGGTATAGGCCGGATTCCAGCCCCACATAATCATCAGTTTAGATTCGGCATAGGTATCGTCTTCATTGCCGTCTTCAATGGTACCGAATGTCCAGCGAGAACTGGTTGTTGTGGCCTGATAGGAAGGCACCGACCATGAATTGGTACGGCTGCCAAACATGCCCAGAAAACGCCCTAACAGGCCTTCAATCTGATCCGACTTATGCAGCACACCATAAGACGCTCCTGCATAGCTTTGGTCAAGTATGGCAGTCGGTCCATAGGTGTTTTTAAGATGAACCATCTTATTGGCAACAAAGGTCAGTGCTTCGTCCCATGATACCCGCTTGAACTTGCCTTCTCCGCGCTCACCCACCCGCATCATCGGATATAGAAGCCGTTCTGCTGAATACAGGCGTTGGCGGTAAGAACGACCACGCAGGCAGGCGCGTAGCTGGGGTTCTTCATTGGTATCTTTGCCAAAATGGCCGTTGCGCTGATAACTGCCGTCATCGGTGGATAAACGCACAATAACGTCCTTCCATTTATGCGCTACCAGCATATGGCGTGAACCACAATTATGCGCGCAACTGGTAACGACGGTTTCCAGTTCATTGTCCCGAGGATATGGCTCATAGGCAAAGGCCTTGGCTTCCTTGCCATACTTCATTTCGGTCAGGCCGCCTGCAGCGACTATGCCCGCGCCTGTGGCGGTGGTTTTCAAAAAAGACCGCCGAGAAAGTTTCAGGTGCTGTTGAAGATTCTGGAATATGGAATTCTTACTCATAATCAATTTCTCCTGGGCAGACTCGCTCAATTATTAGCCTGTTGTTGTTTTAGTCGAAAGCGCGGTTCGGATTCTGTTGGCCTGTTTTTGGCCCAGTCGGGTATTACTTCTCCCATGCCTTTCCATGCATGACGCGGATAGGGGTAGGAGATGCGATACCACTGGCGTCCCCCGTGACACCCAAAGCACACATCGGAATCTTTTTTTCCGGCTTCTTCGATGGCTTCTGCATTAAGATAATTAACCTGATGGCGAGTGGTGCGTGTTGCCACATGACACAAAAGACAGTTGTTCTGAAACATCTCACGTGACTCTTCCCATGGGGAAGGCAGTCCCATTAACTGGTAAGGGCTGTCGCCATGACACATCAGGCAGATTTCAGGATTAACCTGCTTACGCAGTGTGAAGCGACTATTGTTTATATCGGGAGGGATAGCGGCTTCCTCTCGCGGGTCGGATCCCTGGTGGCAGGTGGTACATTGCATATTCATGAGCTCCTTTGCCAAAGGAGTCACCAGATGTCGCCGATGAAAAGTTTCCTGCGGCCCTTTGTATACTGTGAGTGTTTGATACCAGGCTAAAGCAGAACTTGCTGACACCCCGGCAGGTGATTTATCGAGCACCTTTCGGTTTATGATTTCTTGATGGCATTCAAGGCATTGCTCATTCGTAGCTGAATTAATTGCCGGGAAGAAATGAACAGGATCCCACCTGGCGCTATGGTAATCAGATGGTGGAAGTTTATCGGCTGCTGGCAAAGTCATTACACCCATCGACAACAACAATAATAATGTTAGCAATTGATAATAACTCTTCATTTTGTTTCCACCTCAAGCTACTGGATACGTTACCTGGCACGAATTGCATGCCAGGTAACGATTTAGATGAAAAGGCGCTTCCTTGCACCTGTAATGCGGAGGACTACTTCCTGATAGCCTTATTAACGCCAGTATCTCCTTGGCGGATAATATGGATGGCCTTACATGCCTTGCATACCGCTCATTCCGCCCATACCAGACATGCCGCGCTGTCCGTACATGCCGCCCATACCAGACATGCCGCGCTGGCCGTACATGCCGCCCATACCAGACAT
>JAPHTU010000097.1 GCA_026196145.1 Gammaproteobacteria bacterium | reverse complement strand
TTCGCCAGGGTACGCAACATTTCCGCGCGATCGGCCACATCTTCACCCAGACCAATAATTCCACCGCTGCACACATTAATACCGGCATCGCGTACATGTTGCAGGGTATCCAGTCGATCCTGGTAGGTACGCGTCGTAATGATTTGCTCGTAATGCTGCTCGGAGGTATCGAGATTGTGATTGTAGTAATCCAGCCCAGCCGCCCTCAATTGCGCCGCCTGATCGTCGTCCAACATACCCAGGGTGACACAGGTCTCAAGACCTTCAGCCTTCACCGCCTGCACCATTTCCAGCACACGCTGGAAGTCCCGTGGCTTCGGGTTGCGCCATGCGGCACCCATACACAGGCGCGAGGCACCGGCGGACTTCGCCGCACTGGCCATGTCCTTGACCTCCTGCAATGGCATCAGGGAATGCACATCAACATGCGCATTGTTATGCACACTTTGTGGGCAATACCCGCAGTCCTCCGGGCATCCGCCAGTCTGTACGCTCAGCAAGGTACTGACCTGCACCGCGTTGGGGTCAAACCATTCGCGATGTGCGGTCTGCGCCTGGTACAGCAGGTCATTAAACGGCAGGGCAAATAGCGCCCGCACTTCTTCAGCCTGCCAGTCATGACGCAGGGTAGATGGGGTAGAATCAGACATCAGATTATTCCGGAGATGGATCAGGACATGCAGTATTCAAAGCCACAGCGCCGCTGTCAACCTGAAATTGGCTAATTTGGTTTACCATGCTTAGCCGGTTTATCGACGCCATCCTGCCCGCCCGCTGCCTGGTCTGCCGACAGCCGGCGCAGGACAGGCTGGCCCTATGCGCCACCTGCCATAACAAGCTGCCCTATAACGACACCGCCTGTGGGAGCTGTGCCCAGCCACTGAGCAGCACCGGCATGGTCTGCGGCCATTGCCAGCAATATCCGCCCCACTACGACCAGGCCATCGCGGCCCTGCGTTACAAGGACGAGGCCCGACAACTGATACTGGAGCTGAAGTTTCAGGAGAAACTCCGTAATGCCCGGCTACTGGCCAAGCTGTTCCACGACCGGCTACCGGGACATCAATTGCCTGAGGTGATGGTTCCCGTACCATTGCATCCCAGGCGCCTCAGGGAACGCGGATACAACCAGTCGCTGGAACTGGCCAGAGAACTACACAAACTCACGGGTATTCCGGTTGATAGCCTCTGCAGCCAGCGCAGCCGATATACCGAACGACAGGCAGATCTGCCCCTGAAAGACAAAAAGGGCAATGTGAGAAATGCCTTTGAGATAACAGGCAAGCTTTTCGGAAAACACGTCGCTATCGTAGACGACGTCATGACTTCAGGTCATACCGTTGATGAGCTTGCACGAGTACTCAAGAAGTCAGGTATTGATAAGGTTGACATATGGGTCATGGCCCGCGCCGGCTACATGCCATAGGCGTCCGCCGTCACAAACCAGGTATCGGGCTGCACGCGGGTTACCGGGAATACGTCTCCGGCGCGAATATCCTCAACAATGCCACTTTTCCCTTCCCCCATTACCAGCACTATCCGTTCACGAGCCGAGGTCAGCCGCCCATAACCGAGCGAAACTCTCTCCGGTGGCGGCTTGGGTGAATCAACAACGGACAGTACCTGGGTCGCTTCCTGAACCAGACTATCGCTAAACAGGCTGGCCGTATGACCGTCTTCACCGATACCCAGAATAACCAGATCAAATACCGGCAGTTGCGCAAGTTCCTCTTCAAATAGCGCTGCGCCTTTCTCCGGTCCTAACTCAGCCGGAATTCTATGAAAAGTCACTCCGGCCGTATCTATCTTTGAGAGCAAATAATCGTCAACCAGCCGGTCATTGCGTTGCACATCATCGACCTCCACACAACGCTCATCCGTCATATAAAGATGCACACCACTCCAGAAAATACAGCGCCGCTCCAATTCTTCCAACACCGGCACGACGCTTCGGCCACCCGGAAAAACCAGATGAAATTCATTTTTGCTGGCAATCGCTTCATGCAAGCGCGCCTCAATCAGGTCACAGACGGCATGCACCAGCGTGGTGACATCATCATAACGCTGCCACCCCACAGGAGAGCTATCCGCCAACATTAATATCAACTACGGCTGGTGACTTCCAGTAAGTGATAACCAAACTGTGTCTTGACAGGCCCGTGCACCACGCCAACTTCTTCGTTAAAAACCACGCGGTCAAACTCCGGCACCATCATGCCCGGGCCAAACTCACCCAGATCGCCACCTTGCTGGCCGGATGGGCACTTGGAGTGCTGTCTTGCGATTTCTCCAAAATCGGCGCCATCCGCAATCTGTGATTTCAGATCTTCACACTGCTCTTCAGTCTCTACCAGAATGTGTCTTGCACTTGCCTTTGCCATTTAAATCTCCTGTTTAATCAATCATAAAATAATAATTCGCCACAATACCCGCAAATATGGCTGCACCAAACCAGTTATTGTTCAAAAATGCCTGAAAGCAGGCAGCCGGTTCCCGTCGACGAATCAGGTATTGCTGGTAAACACCCAGCACTGTGGCCACCGTCAGCCCTGCGTAGAAGGGCCACTGCATCGACAGTTGGGCACCCAGCAGGAACAAACCCAGCATCACGCTTATCTGGATCAGGCCAATAATCAGTTTGTCTGCATCACCGAACAGGATAGCGGTCGATTTCATTCCTATCTTGATGTCATCCTCACGGTCTGCCATGGCATACATGCTGTCATAGGCCATTGCCCATAGCACAACAATAATAAACAACAACCAGCTGACCTGGGGAATGCTCTCGGTTTGTGCAGCCCATGCCATGGGGATAGCCCAGCCAAAGGCGATGCCGAGAAACGCCTGCGGCAGGTAGGTGTAACGTTTCATAAACGGATAACTTGCCGCTGAAATAACGGCCGCAAATGACAGGTAGATGGTCAGGGTGTTGAGCGTTAACACCAGCCCAAAGGCAATCAATGCCAATATGATAAACAGCGTCAACGCCTCACGTTCACTTACCCGCCCGGCCGCCATTGGCCTGTTCCTGGTTCGCGCCACGTGCGGGTCAATCTTGCGGTCGGCAAAATCATTAATCACACAACCCGCCGAACGCATAACAAAGATACCCAGCACGAACACCAGCAGGATTTTAAGGTCCGGCAGGCCTTCGGCCGAAAACCACAGGGCCCATAATGCCGGCCAACCCAGTAGCAGGGTGCCAATGGGACGATTGAGACGAATTAACAGCGCATATTCACGCGCGCGATCATAGATATAGGGACTATGCCGGCGATACAGGCTGATGCCACTCTCCCGCAGCTGCCCCCATTTCTCCTTCATTTGATTCCTTGATGCCATCAGCCCTGCCCTAGCGCGACCTGGTTAACCGCCGGCAGGAAAATCTCAGCCACAATCAACGGCTTGGCCTCAAGCCGAAAAACAGAGCGCCGTCCCCATAATTGATCAGTACCAACCTCCTCGGATTGCGTGGCCCGCGCATAAACGGGATCACCGCGCTGGATGCTGGCCAGCTGAACCTGTCCGCGCTGCATGCTGGGACATGAAAACAGGAAGCCACCCAAAGGACGCTCACCCAGATATGCCAGGCGTCGCTGATCACCGGTCAGCGTTTTCAGGGGGATAATCGAACGCGCGTAGACGACCCGCACGTTACCGCAATATAGATAAACCTCCCTCAGCAGGGCTAACTGATGCAGGGGAATACCAAGTAAGCGGGCTTCATTCCGCTGCACACGGGCATAACGCTGCTTGAGCACCTCCACCCGAAACTTTTCCGGACACCTCGCCACCAGCCGCGCTGTTAAAGAGTCATCATTAAACAACCAGGTCCGCATCTCTCTGGCAATACTGGAGCGACGAAAGCTGCGGCGATTGCGCCAGCCAGGCTCATGAGAAAAAATGACAGGGAGGTTGGTCAATGGGTTCTGCAGTCAACAAAATGAAAGGCGACGAAGGGTAACTGAAAGCGTCCCGATCTGAAAGCTGGTCACGTATCTCGCCAGACAGGAGGAATACCCAGGCTAGCGGCCTGACATTGCACGGTGCGCCCACAGGGAAAGATAGGGCAACAACATCGATAGCAGCAATATCAACATGGCGATACCGATATTATTTTCCACCAGCCATATGACCAGCGCAAAGGCGAGCAACATCGACAGACTGCATTCTATTAACATATAACGCAGCAGCCGCTGACGCAGATCTGCCGTCGGCGTGGTGAGAATCACCACGCCGACAGGTCCGCCATAATGCAGGGGGGCGTAGAAGGCCGCAATAATCAGCCAGACAGTGGCGTCAGTCACAGCAACGGCAAACTACTGCCGCGGTATCTGCTGCATTTGCTGGGCCTTTCTTTGCATCTGCATCATTTGCTGCATGCGCTGCATCATCATGCGGCTAAAGGCCTGGGCCTCATCCGCACTCACAGCACCGTCTTTATCACCATCCATCATGGCAAACTTTTCATCACGAGGCTGGCGAAACTCGGCCAGGGTTACCTTGCCATCCTTGTCGGTATCAAACTGCTCAAGAAAAATCTGGCCCATATCTGGCATGTCATCACCGGCAGGCGCCTGCGCAATTGCAGTCATCGGTAAAAGCACGGCAAGTAAAAGTGAATATTTCATAAATAACTTCTCTATCGTTTGGGAGAGATGCATTGTGCCTGTTATCCCGTCAGCAAAAAACCTCTTTAACAGCAGGATAGCGCGCAGTGGATTAATCGGCGTCAACGCTGCCCTGCCAGCCCTTACCCAGTAATTCAATCGGGTAGCCGTCCGGGTCCTCCAGAAAAGACAGGATCGTGGTACCGGCATTCATTGGCCCGGCCTCACGCAGAACTCTGGCACCACTGGCCTGTGCCTTCGCGGTCGCCTCATAGACATCGTCCACTTCGATCGCAATATGTCCATAGGCCGTACCCATGTCGTAACTGTCCTGACCCCAGTTATAGGTCAGCTCCAGTACGGCATTTTCCTGCTCATCGCCATAACCGAGAAAGGCAATAGTAAAATCACCGTCCGGGTAATCCTTGCGCCGAATCAGCTGCATACCCATGACCCTGGTATAAAAATCAATCGATCTATCCAGATCACCGACCCGTAACATCGTATGAAGAATTCTCATGCTCCACCCTTTGCTGATTTAACATCAATAGGGGATAGTGTTACTTCTGTTTCAGTCGCTGTCTATAGTTATGTAAAACAGGCAACCCAGAGACCAATGGACATTCTGCTACTACCGCTCACTGCGATGGGCTATGTATTTATCGTTATGCCAGCTGCGGCGCTGATCGCCGCCGTACTGTTTGGCTGGCTATATATTAAATCCGGAAGTTGGCCCTACCTCGGCGTCACACTGTTGTGCCAGTTCCGCCGCCGGCGCCCTGTCCGGCTCGGTGATGGTGGTGACCAAGCGATAGAGTTCTTCCGTCCCCTCGATGCCCTTGAGCCGATATTCCACCAC
>JAPHTU010000154.1 GCA_026196145.1 Gammaproteobacteria bacterium | reverse complement strand
TGGCTTTTGGTTTTGGGAGGGGATGACACGAAATTGATATCCTCAGCTAATATTACAGGGTGGCTAAAAAGTAGTGCCCCGGCGGAGCCGGGGCACTACTGTAATGGGTATCGTACTGTTGATGTTACCAAAAACGCCGGCCAACACCTATTCTAAAGATAATCGGATCTATATCTACGTCAACTTCTGCAGAGCCTACAACAGTATTTTTAATTTCGCCGTTGTTCTCATATCAATGTATTTGACATCGCCCCGGCAGCCTTGTATGAGTAGCTGGCTATTGGTCTGAGGATAGACTGGTCGGTGTGAGAGGATTTGAACCTCCGGCCCCTGCCTCCCGAAGCCAGTGCTCTACCAGGCAGAGCTACACCCCGATGGATCGGTAATTCCTGTCAGCTAATCGAATCTATCACAGTAGTCTCATCATGTATTAAACTGATTGTACATTGTCAGGTAACCAGCTCTGAATTGTTCAAAGCGTTAAATAACATGGAAAGCAGATGGAATATATAACGTTGGCAAATACCCCGCTAAGGGTTTCAAGGATCTGTCTGGGTACGATGACTTTCGGTCAGCAAAACGATGAAGCCCAAAGCCATGAGCAACTGGATTATGCCGTAGGGCAGGGGATTAATTTCATCGATACGGCAGAGATGTATCCCGTACCACCACGTGCGGAAACCGTCCATCAAACCGAGAGATTTGTTGGTAACTGGCTTGTAAAGCAAAAAAGAGATGAACTTGTCATTGCCACCAAGGTGACCGGTAGTGGGCGTGCCATGAACTGGATTCGTGGTGGACAGCTTGAATATACCCGGGAGAACATTCACAGTGCCATAGAAGGTTCGTTAGAAAGACTGAAAACTGATTATATCGACCTGTATCAGCTTCATTGGCCGGAACGAAATACACCGATGTTCGGCAAATATCTATATGATCTGAATGAAGAAAGGGCATTCACGCCAATTCTGGAAACCCTGCAATACCTTGAGGAGTTAGTGGAAGAGGGCACGGTACGCCATATCGGCCTGTCGAACGAATGGCCATGGGGTGTGATGCAGTTTCTCAATGCCGCTGAACAGCAAGGATTACCGAGAATTGCCAGTGTTCAGAATGCCTATAACCTGATCAACCGTACCTACGAAACGGCCTTGTTGGAGATGTGCCATAGAGAGAAGGTCGCCTTATTGCCATATTCACCCCTGGCATTTGGGCACCTGAGTGCCAAGTATATTGACAATCCCGAAGCAGTTGGACGCATTACCTTATTTAACGCCTTTGGCCAGCGTTATGAAAAGCCGAATGTCATACCGGCAGTCAAGGCCTACGCAGACCTGGCACGCCGGCACGGCCTCACGCCGGTACAGCTGGCACTATCGTTTGTTTATTCGCGCTGGTTTGTCGCCAGTACGATCATTGGTGCGACGACCATGGAACAGTTGCAGGAGAATATCGATGCAATGGATATTCAGTGGACTCCAGAGCTGGAATCAGAAGTCAGCGAGATACAGCTGAGGTATTTTAATCCTGCGCCATGAGCAACAGGTAATGGGGTAGGCAAGCACTGTGCACCTGCGAACGCCTCGATAGGGGACGCTAACGAACTAATCCTTGTGGTGCAAACAACGTGAATGGGATCACGGAATTTTTATATCAATTGAAACATAATCAGCCATACGATCTGATTAGTGAATTGATATTGTGACCCAGTTCAAAGAAACACCTGCTTTTGAAGACCTGCAAAGGATTGTCAGCAACGAAGTAGCCGGCATCTACCTGGCACGCCTGAAAGAATTTGGTGTGCCAGAAGAGCAGCTGCGTCAATTGGCTGAGGAAATCTGCTATGACATCGCTTCGGCGATGAATAAGATGACAGATTTTGAAATTCCCGGTGCAGACCAGCTTTCTGGTATTCATGAAGAAAAAACCGATGAAATCGACCATTCAGGCACGGATAAGCTGGCCTTCATGGAAGAAAAAACCGATGAAATTCACCACCCAGAACCAGCCACGGGTGACATGGCCTTTCTGGAAGAAAAAACCGATGAGATCCACCCGCCAGAACCTGGCACGGATGAGCTGGACTTCGTGGTAGATAAAACCGATGAATTTGAACTGCCAGATCTAGGCACAGATGGCCTGACCTTCCTGGAAGAAATGTCCAATGAACCCTATGTGTCAGAATCAAGTATGAATGACGCGACATTCCATCAAGAAAAAACCGATGATTTCGAATTGATTGATTTGGATAACATCAAACCACCCGTGAATACTGTCAAAGGTGTCATGAGCCAGGATGAAATCCTGAGAATTCTTGACGCGGCAAAAGCAGCCTCAGTGTAAATTGTCTATTCACCTGGTCAGTTATTGAGTTATCGGTGAATGTCCATCGCATAAAATAAAAATAGCAGGAGCATTTTGCATGTCTCAACAACCGTCACCCCAAGACCTCCTTGGTGGTTCTTTTGTTACGAGCATTATAAAGGCCGCACTTGGCTTTATGGCCTTCATCTTTATTTTGGTAGGTGGTATTGCCTGCGAAAGCGGGTTGTCCTCCATCCATGAAGGAACTGACACCGAAACATGGCCTGCTTCTTCCGGTGTCATCACCGCCAGTAAGATTGATACGGAAACCCATGCGTACCGATCTGCCAGTAACAAACTGGAAAGCTCGATCAGCTATACTCCGGTACTTGTCTACGACTACCAGGTAGACGGGAAAATGTTTACCGGAACTGTTATTTACAAAAGCTTCGCCCATGCTCTGGAGTTTATTGCAGAGGGGTACATTGAACAATACGCAGTCGGCAGCGCTGTTACAGTGTATTACAATCCCGACGATCCCGAGGACGCGGTCCTGGAGCCCGGGTTTAAAATATTTAGTCACTATTTTGCGTTTACATTCTTTGGCGGGCTTTTTGCGCTCATTGGTGTGGGTATTCTTGTTGTTGCATTTCGTGCAGAAAGGATATTTGGCATGAAGCAGCGACCGGGGATCGATTAAACCGAAGATCAGAGATGCGTACACAAACGACTGGTAGTAGCAGTTCGTTTTGAGCTACTCACTATAGCGGGTGTATGCTTTACTATTGAGGGACCAAATAAAATTTTGAGGGAAAGACAATGATTGATAAAAAGCAATTTACCAACCGTGTGTTAGGTCTGGCAGTGTTAACCGCAGCCATTATGCTTGTAAATCCGGCACAAGTTTTCGCCAAGCAGAATATCGTGGCAGTTGAAGGCGCGAGCTTTACCATCAATGCCTCCATGAGTCAGAATCTGATGTCGTTTATGGGCAAAAAAGTCCATGTCACGCTCGATTCAGGCAAAGTCATCAGTGGTACCGTCAAGGATGTTGGGGACCACTTTTTGCATCTGGAAAAACTGGATGGCAGGGAATATTACGATGCATTGATTCGTATCGAGGATATCGGCGCATTTGATTCCAGGTTTCGCACCCCACAACGATAATAGCCAAAGAAAGAAAGCTGCTGGTAAAGGCCACACCCGGCTTCTAACAGGGTCGGGTAATCGGGCTCCCTTATACCCATGTTTATTATTATTGGCTTTTACCTTGTCGCACTGCTGATTATCATCGGTGTATCTATCGGGGTATTTAAGCTCTTTGATAAGCGCAGCCGGTTACTTGCCAGCATGCTTGCGCTTATCACCTTATCGACCTCCATATTGCTCTGGCCGGTTCCCATACATGGTGGCTTCATGTTTCTTGGTGAAGAGCTTTATAATGAAATTGAGAAGATGCTGGAAAGGCGTCAACATGAAGCGACACAACAATATCACCGCGAAATCACAGCCCGTATCCACTCTCGTTTTGCTCAAAATCTGGACTACACGACTGTTAACGATATATCGGACAAGTGGGCCAGGGTAAATGCCGGTATACAGGATGATCCTGTACAAGCCTACTATCATCAAGAGAGCGGTCTGCTCTTTAGCGAATGGCTGATCCTGCAGTCAAGCAATGGATTGCCAACGCTTTATGAAGCAAAATCCAGGTGCGAGGATCACGCTCCGGCGGGCGGCTGGACACTCGCTAGCGGGGTAGAAAATTATTATCTATGGAAGGGGGAAGGGAACATGCAACTGCCCCGTGCCCCGACATCATCTGTTTCCTTGATTATTATCGAAGGCGCGCCGCCAATAGAAATGCCTGCTTACGCAATGCGCCATTCAGGCTCGAAGCAAGGTGTTAATCCTGGCAATCAAGACTTTGTAGTTCGCTGTGTAGCGCTCACGGCCAACGCACCTGCCGGTGGTTATAAACAAAGTGAAATTTCGCTTGATGAATGGAATCGGTACCAGCTTTCTAAAGTGAAATAAGATCGCCTGGTTAACCGGGTTCTATAAGTAGAATTTATAACAATAGCGGCTTGCCGGATATGAACCGGGAGATAAATGAGGTAATGTTGTCGTTTGAGCAGTTACCTCTGTCGAAACATAATTTACCCAGGATGATTAAACGCGCATTGATAACCACTGTCACGCTGGCGGTGTTGGCTATGATTACGCTGGTCTGGGCACATCGTTACGATTTGCCGGGCCACGAGGACATCATGATGCAAATCAACACCCCCCGGCAGGAACAACTGAATCCTGACCAAATCAACATACTGGTCTGGAATATGCAGAAAGGAATCAGGGGCAGTTGGGAGAACGATTATCAGCAGCTGTCAAAAGACAAGCATATCCTGTTCCTCCAGGAAGTGCTTCTGGATGACAACATGGGTGATGTTCTGGACGGGCATGATGGCTATTCTTACCATGTTGCCGCTTCATTTAAAGATACCTGGGACGACCACATTGTTACGGGTGTAGCCACGGCTTCAACGGCCAGCCCGGTTGCCTCGTCATATCTGCGCAGTTTTCACCGTGAGCCGGTGATTGCGACGCCAAAGATGGCAATGATTGCCGAGTATTCACTTGCCGGCACGGACAAGACGCTGTTGACCGCCAATATTCATGCCATCAATTTCGTCAGCAAGGAAAAACACCGGAATATGCTCAGTGAGCTGGAAGCCGTACTGACCGGACATGATGGGCCGATGATCCTGGCAGGCGATTTCAATACCTGGACAGATGAAAAGACCGGAAGCCTGCGTCAGATGGTGCAAAGACTGGGGCTAAGTGAAGTCAGTTTTGCTGATGATGACAGAACCCGGATTTTTGGTAATGCGCTCGACTGGGTATTTGCCAAAGGATTATCAGTTGCGTCTGCGCAGGTACATGGTTCAATCACCGGATCCGATCACAAGCCAATTGAAGTGTCGTTCGCACTATCAGACTGATGTCAGAATACGAAAAATAGCAGGGGAGGCCTGCTATTGATTAATTTCGTTGTTTGTCAGATGGCGGGCATGCCAGTAGGAAAACACATTGTTGCGAAGCTGTCGTAGCGTAAGCGTAATCGCTATCTCCTCAATCGCTACCAGGATTTGCACAAGCGCAAATACACGGAACAGCCATGGATAATCAAATAACAACAGTGTAAATATGGAAATACTCATCATGACGACTGCTGTTTTTGCCGCCCAGGTATGATAACTAGGTAATTGTTTGAATTTGATGAAACCCACCAGCATTGGCAACAGGTATGCAGACAGCGCGACGAGAATATATGGCGCTTCGCGTATGAGGATGTTCGGCCAAAGCCACCATATGGCAAGGGGTACGATCAAAAAGATCGTCAGGTCACCCCAGGTGTCCAGTTGTGCACCCAGTTCTGAAGTTTCACCCATTCTGCGCGCCAGGTAACCATCAATGGCATCTGACAACAGTGCCAGTGCGAGTAAGGCGAGAAACCAGTAGCTTAGGCCATGCCAGGCCAATAACAATAGAAACGGGGCAGCGACTATCCGAAATTCGCTAAACAGGTTGGGTAATGTAAACCAGCGGTTGAGAAACATATCAGGTCTTATTATCAGCCTTTATCGACTGAAGACCTAATCAGCTTTTGTACGGGCGGTTAACTATTCCAATACTTATTGTGTGGCATTTTGTATTTACTGATCGCCTATGTGTTCAACAATCAGTCCAATCCACACATGCCGCCGGCACAGCAGCTGCCGGTGTTGCAGGCCGGAGCAGGAGCCACGCCACTGCCCATACTGTTGCTGGAGATAACATTGCCGCCGGTCGCTAACCGGTGCACGGGAGAATCCAGGGATGTCTCACCAGGATCAATTCCGGCTTTCTCACATAGTTCACCCCAGGTGTTGACCTGGTCGCTCATACGGTGAATGACTTCCATAGTTTTGCCATTGGCATCGCAGTGATAATCGTAAGTAGGCATAACGTAATATTCCTCGTAAACATCATAAATAATAATTAGCTAAATTATATATAGGCATCCAGGCAAAACCCAAGATTCGGTTTCTTAACAGCCCTTAGGTACTGATAAACCTAACAGCCCAGACAGGGGGGATTGTTTCAGAACCTGGGGTAACTTGGTAAATCTAGTCGATAAGACGAATATACAACTGCGTATAATATATAT
>JAPHTU010000059.1 GCA_026196145.1 Gammaproteobacteria bacterium | reverse complement strand
CTGTTTGGTGTATACCATAGCCGCAGTCCTACGGAAGGCAAGATGATGGAGTATTGGCCCGCTCTGTCAGAAGATAAACAGGAATATACGAAGGAAGATACAAGGGGAGTGCTGTGGATCCGGACGGATGAAGGTGACGATATTATCGTTGTGGTGAGGGAAAAGTCCGGCTGGGGTCAGGTCCGCTGTAAGATACAGGCAGGTGAGCGTGCAGGGCAGGCAAGGCGCTGTGGGCGTTTTCCAGCCAGAAGTGT
Organism: Gammaproteobacteria bacterium; assembly: GCA_026196145.1. Classification (GTDB taxonomy): domain Bacteria; phylum Pseudomonadota; class Gammaproteobacteria; order JAJDYQ01; family JAJDYQ01; genus JAJDYQ01. The sequence goes on along the minus strand of JAPHTU010000059.1, from coordinate 10,704 downwards.
TATCGACATACTGGTTGATGATAAGACCTTTGTTGAAGCCACGCCCGGCCAGCGTGTGAAAGCGGGAGTCGACAGGATCGCCAGATTTAATCACGAGCAACAGCAGCTTACTGATATTGAATCACCAGGCTGATGGATTTATTCTCCGGATAACTATGAAACACGCAGAAGACATAAAAAAGCAACGTAAGGGTATCTATCTGTTACCCAATTTATTGACGACCGCTGGTTTGTTTGCCGGTTTTTACAGCATTGTTGCAGCCATGCATGGCCGTTATGAAGCGGCTGCGATTGCGGTATTTATTGCGATAGTGACCGATGGCCTGGATGGACGTGTGGCGCGATTGACCAATACAGCCAGTGATTTTGGCGCGGAATATGACAGCTTGTCAGATATGGTCTGCTTTGGCCTGGCGCCTTCTTTGGTGATGTATGAGTGGTCATTGAAATTTATGCACAATCTGGGCTGGGCAAAGCTTGGCTGGATAGCTGCCTTCTTCTATACGGCGACCGCTGCACTGAGGCTGGCACGTTTTAATACACAGTGTGAGGATGAGGACAAGCGTTTTTTCAAGGGTCTGGCCAGTCCTGCCGCTGCTGCATTAATTGTTGGTACGGTGTGGGTAGCCGATGACCTTGGTCTGAATGGTTCCAGCCTGGTGTTGCCGACTTTCATTTTAACTTTGATCGCCGGTGCGTTGATGGTGAGTAATATTCGTTATTACAGTTTCAAGGACATCGGTGCAAAACACCGTGTTCCCTTTATTGCCATACTGGCTATCGTTGTTGTTTTTATGTTTGCCTCGATTGATCCGCCCAAGGTGATTCTCGGTGGTTTTATTTTGTACGCGTTATCGGGTCCGATTATGGGTATGAAGGTGATTTTTCGCCGACGTCAGCAACCGGTGGGATCTGAAAAATCCCAGGATCAGGATTTATAGTTGGCATCAGCGCCCTGACAAGTTATATTCAGCACATGCAGAAGACGACGCATAGTTTTACTACATCAGCCAGCATGTTGTTGGCAATGCCGTCGTTTGCCCTGTCGTTTCTACTATCTCTGCTCCTGCCGTAGGCAGATTATGTAATCCTGGCGAGGGAAAACGCATGAAACCACACAATTTTTATACCTCCTGAGCAGAGGAGTAAGATCAAATGTCAAAATCAGATAATGATAGATTAATTATTTTCGATACTACCTTGCGTGATGGCGAGCAAAGTCCTGGCGCCTCCATGACCAAGGAAGAAAAAATCCGCATCGCCAAGGCGCTGGAAAAAATGCGCGTGGACGTGATCGAGGCAGGCTTTCCCATTGCCAGTCCGGGTGACTTTGAGGCCGTAAAGGCAGTCGCCAATGTCGTTAAGGACAGTACCGTTTGTGGATTGGCACGGGCGCTGGATAAAGACATCGAACGTGCCGGCGAGGCCCTGAAGGGTGCAAACTCGGGCCGCATCCATACCTTTATAGCGACCTCACCCATACATATGCAGGAAAAGCTGCGCATGCAACCTGATCAGGTTGTTGAACAGGCAATCAAATCAGTCAGGTTGGCGGGGAAATTTACCGACAATATCGAGTTTTCACCGGAGGATGCCGGGCGTTCGGAAACTGACTTTCTTTGCCGGATTATCGAGGCAGTGATTGATGCCGGCGCAACCACGATTAATATACCGGATACCGTTGGCTATAACCTGCCACATCGGTTTGGCAGTCTTGTTGGTGAGTTGATTGAGCGTATCCCCAACTCGGACAAGGCCATATTCTCGGTGCATTGTCACAATGATCTAGGTATGGCGGTTGCCAACTCGCTTTCAGCGGTCATGCAAGGCGCCAGACAGGTCGAATGCACCATAAACGGGCTGGGAGAACGGGCCGGGAATGCCGCACTGGAAGAGATCGTCATGGCGGTTCGCACGCGCCAGGATATGTTCGAGTGTGATGTCGGGCTGGATACGACACAGATAATGACATGCTCCCGCCTGGTATCTGGAATTACCGGTTTTCCGGTTCAACCCAACAAGGCCATTGTCGGCGCCAATGCATTTGCACACGAATCAGGTATACATCAGGATGGCGTGCTGAAAAGTCGTGAGACTTACGAAATCATGCGTGCGCAGGATGTTGGTTTGACGGCGAATAAAATTGTCCTTGGCAAGCACTCCGGGCGTAATGCATTCAAGACGCGCCTGCATGATCTGGGTATTGAATTCTCTTCGGAAGAGGAACTGAACAATGCCTTCAGTCGGTTCAAGGAGTTGGCAGACAAGAAGCATGAGATCTTTGATGAAGATTTGCAGGCCCTTGTGTCGGAGACAAACCTTTGCGATATCTGTGAAAAGTTCAAGCTGGTTTCATTAAAAGTCTGTTCCGAAACAGGCGAGACGCCCAATGCGACAGTTACCATCTCGGATGATGGTGCCGAAACCCAGGGTGTCTCGGAGGGTGGCGGGCCGGTTGATGCTGCACTCAAGGCGATTGAGAGTATTGTCAGCTCAAATGCCGATTTACAACTCTACTCGGTTAATAATATTACCAGCGGTACTGACTCGCAGGGCGAGGTGACCATACGCCTGTCGAAAGAAGGTCGAATTGTGAATGGTCTGGGAGCGGATACCGATATCGTGATCGCATCGGCCAGGGCATACCTGAATGCCTTGAACAAGATCTACTCGGCGACACCAAAGGCGCATCCTCAGCTGGGTGATGTTTAGCAGTACAGTGCGTCATATCGATCAAATCGCCTATCTGAAGTCTCTTGGCATTCCGGTATGGGTGCCGAGAGATTTTCAACCCCCCGAGTTTGAGCAACCCTGTGCCGAGGAAAAGGCGGAGATCGCCCAGTCTGCAGCGGAACCGCAGGCGGAAGCCGTACCTGAGATCAGGCTGTCTGAATCCCCTGCAGAAACCGCCAAATTGGACTGGCCAGCATTAATCGGTATGGTCGGCAACTGTACCGCCTGTGGCCTGCATACTGGCCGTACCCAGGTGGTTTTTGGTGTCGGCAATCAGGATGCGGACATCATGGTAATCGGTGAGGCGCCGGGTGCAGATGAGGATCTGCAGGGCGAACCCTTTGTCGGCAGGGCAGGGCAATTACTCAATGAGATGCTAAAGGCTATTCACTACCCGCGGGAATCTGTTTATATCGCCAATATCGTGAAGTGCCGCCCCCCGGAAAATCGTAATCCACAGCATGATGAGGCTTTGCATTGTGCGCCTTACCTGCATCGACAGATTGAACTTGTAGCCCCCAGGGCGATTCTGGCAGTGGGCAAGGTAGCGGCACAGAACCTGTTACAAACGGACCTGCCGATTGGCAAGATGCGTGGCAATCAATACCATTACGCGGCCCTGAATATACCCGTTATCGTTACCTACCATCCCGCTTATCTTCTGCGATCACCGAAAGAGAAGGCCAAGGCATGGCAGGACCTGAAGCTGCTGCGGTCACTACTGGTATGAAGTCAGGCCCTGCTGACGAGATCAGGCATGTAGTAGATGAGCACATACCGGCAATACTGGAGATAGAAAAGTCCGCCTATGAGTTTCCGTGGACAGAAGGTCTGCTAAGGGATTGTCTGAAACCCAATTATTATTTCTATGCATTGTTCAGACAGCAGGACATCATCGCCTATGCGATTATGTCCTGCCTTGTGAATGAGGCGCATATCCTTAATTTATGTGTAAGCCCGCAATATCAGAGGCAGGGACTGGGCAGGCAGATGCTGGATTACCTGCTGGACAAGGCCAGGGAAGAAGAGTCGCATACTGTGTTTCTCGAGGTACGCGAATCCAATTCTATAGCCCAGGGCCTGTATGAGAAAAATGGATTTAATCGCCTGGGGAGTCGCCGGGGATATTATCCGAATGGAGATGGACGCGAAGATGCCATTCTGTTCGCAAAGGAGCTAATGGTTAATCCCTTTTAATAAAGACGGTATCCTCTATGTCGTCATCTTCATCCTGCTTTCTCCTGCTCTCTTTTCCTTCCTTCACCAGCTTTTCATGCATATCAAGTAAATCCGTATCCAGTGAGATGCCTTCAATGGCGGCAAACTCGGCCATGCTGGCCAGGGTTTCTGCACTTAGATCTTCCTCTTCTTCAGGCGCATCTGTCTTGTCTTCCGTAGGCTCCTCTGACGCAGTCTCATCCGCGGGGGTATCGAATTCTATAATATTGCCCGTGGATAGCGCTGATTGATCCTGTTCAGCAGGAGCTTGAGTCGGTTTGCCAAATGCCTGGCTCTCATCAAATTCCAGGATATGACCGGCATCATCCACTGTTGCAGGTGAGCCTTCCTCCGGAGTGGCCGCAGTCGCTGTAATATTCTCAATCGGCAATTCATCGGCCGTAGGCAATGGCTCCGGTTGTAATTCTTCACTATCAATATCCGCTTCGTACTCTGCTGTCGCTGGCGCACTCATATCAAGCCGGAAAGGCTTATCTTCCTGCTGTTCTTCTTCAACAGTGTCATCATCAGGTAGATCATCCAGATCAAGAATCTTTTCACCTTCTGTGTCGCTTGTCTGTGATGAGCCAGCAAGTTGCCCTTTTTCTTTCATGCGTTTTTCATATTCTGCGAGGGCTTCCCGGGTATCCAATACAACCGTTTTTTGTGCTGCGAATGACAGGTTGCCTTGATTCATAGGGGCTTCGGCGGGGGGCGGTGCTTGTGTCTCCATGGGCTGAGAGATCGGTGCTGGTGCAGGGCCTGATGCAGATGTTGATGTTGGTGCAGGTGTAGAGAATAGCGGGTGGTCTGGCATGAATTGTCTGCCAAGCTTATGGGCCATCTTCCACTGTGTATTAAACGATTTATCCGTTATTTTTGCCAGGTGGTTGGCGTGGTAAATAAATTCTTCTTCCTTGAGCAGGTTTTTCAGTACACCGAGGATAAGCAGGCGGTATGCAGGATTTTTGGGGTCATGGTTAATCAGTTTAATAAGCAGGTGATAGGCGTTATCCAGGTCGCTGAAGGCGATAGACAGGTTGGCTTCCTGTAACAGGTATTCAGGATTAATCTCCTCTCCAGGCTGGGCCTGAGCCATATCTGCTTCGATCTTGGCCGCGGCGGCGGCTGCTGCTGCTTCTTCTTCCTGGTGCGTGAAGTCGATGGATTCATCATAGGCTTCTTCCGTAACTTCTATACCATCTTGCGTTTTACCAGTGGATCGCATGAAGGAGCGCACTTCTTCCAGTCCAGGTGGGTCAATGTTAATTGGCCGGGTTATGGGCCTGTGTTTCCTATCCTCTTCTTCTTCGAATTCGTATTCCTCATGTTCCAGGTCGTCGTCATCATCCTGCTTCAAGGTGAACAATGACTTGAAGTCCTTGAACGTGGTCGGGAACTCAAATTCACCACCATCTTGGCGCTTGCGCTTAATCATTACCAGGTATCCGATAAAGGCAACTGCTGCGCCTGCTGTCAGGATCTCAAGGAATAGCCTTAGGAAATCAAAATCACCCCCTGTCTGTTTAGGACGAGGGGTTTCCAGTATGGCAACGCCTGACTGTTGTTCTGCAGGAACTGTGCTACTGGCAGGCGCAGAAACCTCACTACTAACAGGTGTGGAAACTTCGGCGGGTTTACTCGGGGCCTTTTCGGGTGCAAGTGAGCGAATTCTGGATTCGCTTTTAAGTGCTAACAGATTATCCTTGCCCTGTAGTGATTGCCTGAGTTTCTTTACTTCCTGTCGCAAGGTAACAATCTGATCTTCCATGTCGGTGACAGCAGAACGCATTGCCTTTTTTACTTCAGGGCTCGGGCCCGCTGCCCTGGAGACGGCGGTTTCCTCCCCCTCAAATACGACTGTACCCGCATTCTCCTCAATGGTTAATTCCGGGATCTCGGCTTCTTCAGGCGACAGGGTGAGGCGATATTCTTCTTCGGGTGTTGTCATCAGCACTTCAGCGGGCTCTTCAGGTGGAAGTAACTCAGCTTCAGGCTCGACAGGCTGCTCTATGGGTTTAACCTGGGGTTGTACAACGACGGGTATTTCGAATTCAGGTATTTCAACCTCTACCTCTACCGGTTCTATCGGGGCTGCCGCTTGGGTGGAGGCGATTGGTGTGGGCGGTTGCTGTGGAGCCGGGATCGAGACGCCGGCCAGCAACTGGCTGAATATGGTGCGCGCTTCTGCCGATGATAGCTGTTTCATCAGCGCTTCTTCGGGAATCGTAATCCTGAAATGGGATTTTATTTTATTGACGTCCTGTTTGATGAAGGCATTCGGATTGGCGCGGAAAATGGCAACCATGGCCTGTTCCAGAGTTGCACCGCTGTTATGGCGAAAGTATTGGGCGATTAAAGAAAGTGAATCGCCGGGCTGTACGGTGTAAATGTTGCCGTCTTCAAGGGTTGGTATCGATTTCCCGGTCGTCTGGCTTTCATCGGTCCCGGTTTCTTCTGTTCGGGTTTCCTCCCCGCTACCACGCAAGCGTGCCTGGCTGGGTTTTAATACGACCTTGGGCTTAACCCATTTGGCCCGTTCCTTCGCCAGTCTCTGGACCGGTTTTGGGTCAAGCAAAAATGACATTTCGCGTTGCATCCAGTGAAGTCCGGTATCGATGCTGATGGTGAAATGTACAATGGGTTCGGTAACGGGTTTTTCCGTTTCTGCGACAACCGTGTAGTTGTCATCAAAATCCTTGATCAGACTGAATTCCAGGTCAGGTACCCACTCACTGATATTCCTGTTTTCCCCGGCAATCTGGTGAATCACGATATCCTTGTATTTCTCGGTTCTGGTCAGTATGAGCGGTATCTCGATCTTTAGTGGCTCATTGATGAAGGATTTCAATACGGGTTCTTTTATACCCAGGGCATGGGAAGTAGCCGGCAGAAATACGCTACAGGCCAGTAATACCCCTGCTTGTATATGCTTGCCGCAGGCCGGACGTATCAAGTCCCTTGTGATGTAATAAAAATTACGCATTCCCGTCTATATCGTCTAAATTCCAGCCCGCTGTGCCGTATCCGGCTTATTATATTAAGGATATAGTTTAAGAGTATACCGTAACTATGTATAGATAGTAGACACTGCTTGGGTGGCCGTTGGAAGTGCATTACAATGCAGCGCCCCCGAAATCGGGTAGTTTCAAGACACGATGACATGCCTAACCTGACTGACCAGATTGCCAAACGCCGCACCTTCGCGATTATTTCACACCCCGATGCAGGAAAGACCACCCTGACCGAGCAATTATTGCTTTATGGGGGCGCGATTCAGCTTGCAGGAACGGTCAAGGGTCGCAAGGCCGCCCGACATGCCACCTCCGACTGGATGGAGATGGAGAAACAGCGTGGCATTTCCGTGACTTCCTCGGTGATGCAGTTTCCCTACGACGGGGCGACGGTCAATCTGCTGGATACCCCGGGCCACGAGGATTTCTCCGAGGATACCTATCGTGTACTGACAGCGGTCGACTCTGCACTGATGGTGATTGATGTTGCCAAGGGCGTGGAAGAACGCACCATCAAGCTAATGGAGGTGTGTCGCCTGCGTGACACCCCGATTTTCACGTTTATCAACAAACTGGACCGTGAGGGCCGTGACCCGATTGATTTGATGGACGAGGTAGAGGAGGTCCTGAAGATACCCTGTGCCCCTATCACCTGGCCAATCGGCATGGGCAAGGAGCTCAAGGGTATCTATCACCTGCAACGCGACAAGGTCTATCTATACGAAAGTGGTGATCGCACTCATATGCTGGAGGACATTGTTATCGAAGGTCTCGATAATCCCGAGCTGGATGAGTTACTGGGCAGCAAGGCCGAAGAACTCCGTGAGGAAATAGAGTTGGTGAAAGGTGCCAGTCACGAATTTGATCAGGAACTCTACCTGCAGGGCAAACTCACACCGGTATTCTTTGGCACGGCGCTGAATAATTTTGGTATTCGCCAGTTGCTGGACGACTTTGTCGAATATGCACCGCAGCCGCACACCCAGCCCAGTGAACAGCGCGTTGTCAAGCCCGACGAGGAAAAGCTGACCGGCTTTGTCTTCAAGATCCAGGCAAATATGGATCCCCAGCACCGTGATCGCATAGCCTTCATGCGTATATGTTCAGGCAGTTATACCAGAGGCATGAAAATGCACCACGTGCGTAGCGGCAAGGACATGAAGATAGCCGATGCATTGACTTTCTTTTCATCGGATCGGGAGCATATTGAAGAAGCCTATGCCGGCGATATTATCGGTCTGCATAACCACGGCACTATCAATATCGGCGATACCTTCACCGAGGGCGAGGAGCTGCGCTTTACCGGCATCCCGAACTTTGCGCCCGAGCTGTTTCGCCGCGCGCAACTGAAAGACCCGCTAAAGATGAAGGCATTGACCAAGGGACTGGCACAACTGTGTGAAGAGGGAGCCACGCAGTTATTAAAGCCGCTCACACGCAATGATCTGATCCTGGGGGCAGTCGGTGTGTTGCAATTTGATGTGGTTAAGGAGCGCCTGAAAACGGAATACAAGGTGGACTGTAACTTTGAGGCCGTGCCCGTGAAAACAGCACGCTGGGTTTCATCAGATGACGAGAAGCGTTTTGATGAATTCAGGAAAAAACAGGCTGATAATCTGGCCATCGATCACAGTGGTAATCTGGTTTATATCGCCACCAGTCAGGTCAATCTTGATCTGACCATGGAGCGTTGGCCTGAAGTGAAATTCTTCTCAACACGCGAACATGGTATGGCTGCCTAGAGTCCTTTGAGGATGTACAAGGGTATGCTTTTGGCGGGCCATTATCTTGATATACAATTACTTGCCCCGATATCGCTCTGAATCTGGAAATTCAGGAAAGCATCATGCCCGAGAGTATCAATATTGTCTGCCCGCATTGCAATGCGGTGAATCGTGTACCGGCAACCAAACTTGGCGCTGGCCCTAAATGTGGAAAATGCAAGTCACCGGTTCTTGATGGTAGGCCGGTGGATCTGACCGCTGCCAATTTTCAGCAACAGCTTGGCAGGAATGACCTGCCGGTCCTGGTCGATTTCTGGGCATCCTGGTGTGGCCCGTGCAAAATGATGGCGCCTGTATTTACACAGGTGGCGCAGCAAATGGCAACCCAGGTTCGCTTTGCCAAGGTGAATACCGAACAGGAACAGATGGTCGCGGGGCAGTATGCTATCCGCAGCATTCCCACCCTGATATTGTTCAGGCATGGAAACGAAATTTCCCGACAATCCGGTGCTCTGGATGCAGGATCATTGACACAGTGGCTGCGCAGCGTCATCTAGTTTTACTATCAGTACTGTCTGCCACGCTTGTTATGATGGCAGGTTGCCAGACATTGGGTTCAAGCAGGCCGGAGAATTATATCGCCCACTACCAGGACTACCCACCGGAGGTGAAGCGCTTCCAGGTATGTCATGATATCCATTGCGAAAACCTGACGCCGGTAACGCTTGATAGTAAGGCCTGGTCACAATTGGCTCGCCCGTTCACACAAACTGCCGCTTCCGCCAGCCAGGAACGTGAACAGGTCAAATCGGCCATCGCCCTGTTTGAAGAGGTCGTTGGTCCTATCGCGAAAACGGGTAGCGACAGGGCACGGAATATATCAGGTGGGTGGGGCAATCGGGACCGGCAACTGGACTGCATTGCAGAAACAATTAATACCACAACCTACCTGTTATTGATTGAGCAGCAGGGCTGGTTGAAATGGCACCGTACGGCTACCCCTGAGCATCGAGGATGGTTTACGTTACATGCGCCACACAACACGGCGGTGCTCGAGGAAAAGGCGAGTGGCAGGAAGTACGCTGTTGATAGCTGGTTTCATGCCAATGGCGAGCAGCCGGAAGTCGTGCCTATTAATCAATGGACATCGGGTTTTGATCCGGAGGATACTAAGCCATAGACAGTGCTGGGTTCACCCGAAAACAGGCAAAATAATAATCCTTCAATAACGTTTATTTTCACCACAAAGTGCACATACTTATCGACACAATCAATAAAGGCTTAATCTTATGAACATATGGAACAAAACTTTTACAATTCTTGTCAGTGGCTTATTACTCATTTCAGTTACCGGCTGTGCGCCAGAAGTTGGTAGTGAAGCGTGGTGTAATGATTTGAAAGAAAAACCCAAGGGAGAATGGACCGCTAATGAGGCGGGGGAATTTGCCAAAAGCTGTATTTTCAAATAAAGGCGCTAAACAATATATTCATTCTACCTGGCCCATGCCGGACTATATTCCAGGACTGCATTGTCGTCCGTTTGCGGCTGCCATAAGGCAGCAAATCCTTACATGGTTGGCAATGATAAACATAATATTATGAGGAGATAACCGTTGAGTAAGGTCACTATCTATCACAACCCCAGATGTAGCAAATCACGCCAGACCAAGGGTTTGCTGGATGAGAAGGGGGTTGACTACGAAGTTGTCGAATACCTGAAAGACACGCCCGGTACAGGTGAGCTGGCTGCAATTTTGTTAAAGCTTGGTAAGAGTCCGCTGGAGGTGATGCGAACAAAGGAACCTTTATTCAAGGAGTTGGGTTTATCGAAGTCAGATGATCGTTCCGATGCCGAGTGGTTAAAGATCATGGTGGAGAACCCGAAGCTCATCGAAAGACCCATCGTGGTGAATGGAGACAAGGCCGCAATGGGGCGGCCACCCGAGGATGTGCTGGAAATTATCTAGTGGCGCCTGCTACGGATTTTACACCTGAAGATATTCTTAACTTCTGGT
>JAPHTU010000012.1 GCA_026196145.1 Gammaproteobacteria bacterium | reverse complement strand
TGATCATACGGGTTTATTCAATGCCGTACTTAACATGGCTGGTCATCAGGGCTTTGTCTCACGAGGTTCCTTGGGTATTATGGGTGTGCTTTCCATTAGATACCAAGAATATTTTCCATGTCCGCGATATTGATCATTGATGATGATGCGGATCATCGTCGAGTACTAAAATACCTGCTGCAGACCATGTACCCAGGCGTCAGCCTTGATGAGCATAGCTCGGCGCTGGCGGCTGAAGCAGACTATCTTGATGATATCCAGAAATACGACCTGGTTATCGCAGATAATGTCGTTGCTGGTCAGGACAGCATGGGCTGGGTAAGGTCGGTATTGGCGCAGTATCCAGGCAAGCCCGCCTTTATTATATTGAGCTCGGTCACGGATATGAATCCGATGATTGCGCAACAAATGGTGATAGCCATTAAACAGGGCGTATCCAATTTTCACTTTAAGCAGAAATTGGATATGGAGCGTTTTGTTAGTGACATATCCGGCGTTATGGACGAGGTCGTTGCTCACGAGCGGGGGCAGGGGAAGGCTGATGAGGAGGAAGACCCTCAGGTTGCGTACGAGGCCTATAAAAAATCGCTGGAAGAAACCTCGAGTGACGTAGGCCTCGCGCTTGAAATGGTACAGGGACACAGGCAGTGGCCTTTTACCATTGACGGCATTCTTTCAGGCAATGCCATCATGGGGGGGTATTACAGGATTCTCGCATATCTGGGTGAAGACAATACGGCATCAACCTTCAAGGCCAGGGAGCCCAATAGCGAAGAACCGATAGCGTTGAAAATTATCAACCGGATTCGGATGACCGATCAGGCTGTACCGGAATCATTCGATAAAAACTTCAGGGTGATTGCCGATCTGAATCATCCAAACATCGTGCGTCTGCTTAATTACGAGGTGATTGATAATCGCATGATGGTGGCGATGGAGTTCCTGCAGGGTGGCAGACTGGATGGGAAACTGGGACAAAACCAACTGGAAGAAGGGCTGGCTATTCGTTATTTTCGCCAGCTGCTAGCGGGCATGTCGGAGTTGCATAAGCTCGGACTGGAATTGCACCAGTTAATACCTCGGCAGATTATGTTTCGTGATGAGCAGACATTGGTCATTACGCAAATAGGATTAATTAACAGCCTGCACGCGCTGTCAGAAATTGCTGGCGACTGGCCATTGCCGTTTTCCACGCCCGTATACACAACGCCGGAAAATGTTCAGAAGATGCCGACTGACTTTCGTAGTGATGTTTACCTGGCAGGTTTGATTGGCTATGAGATGATGGCGGGCAAGCCGCCATTCTATGGCGGCTCCGACCAGGACATTCTGTATGCCCACGCTGCAGAGCCTGTTCCTGCATTGCCGAATGGCACGCATCCGGCCAATGAATTACTGCAGGAGATGTTGCATAAAATACCGGATAGTCGCCCACAAAATGCAACCGAGGCATTAAAATTAATGGACCAGCTGGTTAGATAGATGCTGGTTATATGTAATGCAAAGCCCGGCTGAACTGGTGTGAATCAGCAGTCAACTGGCACAGTCAAAAGCAGGGGCGGCGTAACGGATAGTTAAATAGATTCAGGATATCTCTGCCAGCCAGGAAGCCCCTCAGCCGAACAGGGCTTTTTTATCGATAACCTGCCCGGGTTGTAATTGGGCGGCAATAAGGCTGGCCATTGTTTCAAGTCGATCATAGCCTTCCAGGCGAATACCGCGATTATTCTTCAGGCGTAACTGGATATGCTGTAATTTATCCGGCTTACTGTACGTCTGCATGATAGTGATATTCGACATGTCCAGCTCACTCGTATCATCGCCGGTGTAAAAGACTATCTTGTTGTTTTCTATCTCTACCCTGTGTTTGCTGATCAGTTTCAGGTAACGAAGATAGCGGAAGATATTAACCAGGTTGGCAAGTACCAGGAAAGCGAGAATCGACCACAATAATGCATTGTTATAGGTTACCGGGTCGCGATAGTTCCCGATAGTAACCATTGCGGCAAGCAACAGGCTTAACGACATCCCCCATAACAGGTTCCGGTTACGTTTTCTTATCTCCTGGCTGCCTATCATGAATAACGACGATGGCTTTTCGGGATGTTGTTCCTGCATCTGCTGCACAGTCATTCCCTTCCGGGGTAAATTGTTGCGACTAAAGCGGGCGGTTTTATTATTTGCCGGTTAAAACGTCCAGGATAACGCCGGTAGCATCCAGTATTCTGACAACACGATCTTCAATTTTCCGGATAGAGGTGCCCTCAGGGCTTTCGGGTAGTTGCCTTAAGATGCCTTTTGGCAGGTCTTCTGATACCTCGTAGAGTTCGGCATCAAGTACTTCACCTCGGGCAACCTTTTTCTGCCAGCCTGGAGGTAGTTGTCCCCCGCGTGCGACTTTTTTCTGTAAGCCAGGTGGAAGGGATTTCTGTTTCTTTGATTTCTTGTGTTTACCTTTTTTGTGTTTTTTCTTTTTGTCACCATCGTCATCATCTTCAATACCCTGTGTTCGAAGGTATTCATTAAGAATTCTGCGTTCAGTTTCTGTAAACAGGCGGTCCGAGACACCGACTGCCTCATCCGCTGATTTCCAGATTTTCCACCAGGGCGTGCTGTCTTCGGCCAGCACGGGTGAAGAAAATAACAGGCACAGTGCGATTAAAATTGGCTTCATGGTATTGCTTCCTGAAAATTGAACCGTATTCATCAAAAGTTGTTGGAACCGGGATAGTGATAAAGATTATTTGTTGTTCCTGGTCTTTTTT
>JAPHTU010000042.1 GCA_026196145.1 Gammaproteobacteria bacterium | reverse complement strand
GCCTGTCATCAGCGGGTACAGAAAATTGGCATGAAGACCCGTGATGTCCTGCAGTTAATCCCTGATACTGAGGTCAAGCCGATAGAACGTTGTTCCGGCCATGACGGGACGTATGCAGTGAAGAAGGAGTATCACGATATTTCGATGAAGATTTGTCGCCCGGTCATTACCCAGGTGCAAAAGGCGGAAGCCGATCATTATGGTAGTGATTGTCCAATGGCGGGCGCCCAGATTCAAAATGGTATACAGGGGGATAAGTCTGCTGAGCCCCCGATTTCATTACTCAGAAAGGCCTACGGTATATAGGAGTTAGCATGGGTTCATTAACAAGAGAAGACCTGTTTTCGCTGGAACAATATGCACAGGAACGCCCGGAGTTTCGTGCCAGGGTGCTGGAGCATAAAAAGACCCGCAAGGTCATGCTGGGTGAGAACCTGACACTATATTTTGAAGATCGGCTGACGATGCAATACCAGATCCAGGAAATGTTACGTATCGAGAAGATTTTTGAAGCAGATGGTATTCAGGAAGAGCTGGATGCCTATAACCCGCTGATTCCGGATGGCAGCAATATCAAGGCGACCATGATGGTGGAATTCGATGATGTCGAAGAGCGCAAGCAGGCCCTGACCGAGCTGGTGGGCATTGAGGACCACGTCTGGGTGCAGGCTGCCGGTCACGATAAGGTGTATGCGATATCCGATGAAGACCTGGACCGCAGTGATGCGGAGAAAACCTCTGCAGTGCATTTTAGCCGCTTTGAATTTACGCCGGATATGGTTAAGGATCTGCAATCCGGTGCCGCGCTGGCGATGGGGTGCGATCACCCCAGGTACAGCTACAGCATTGATGCACTTGACGATGCCACGCGGGTCTCGCTGCTAGCCGATTTGCAATAGTTCCTTTGGCTTGCCGGCCAAGGTAAGTCATAATACGCCGCGTTTTTACTGCGGAGAATCCCTATTAAACATCTGTTGATTGTTGGCCTGACAGTGTCTGTCCTGCTGATATTTGCTGGCCCGGTTTCTGCCCAGATAGAACAATTGGAGGATGTTGAGCTGCCTGATCATGCTGGATCTTTTGAAGAATGGCAATTTCAGGAAGATGCGATTGAACTGCCGGCTTTCCCTGATTTCGACAAGCTGAAAAAAATCCGCATAGATGCCTCGCAAGGTCGATTGAAATATTTTATTGATCCCGTGTCACTCAAGATTGGCAGGGATAATATCGTGCTGGCGACCATTGTGATCACCTCGGCGCGTGGAGCCAGAAATGTCCTGTTCGATGGCTATCGATGTGATACACGCGAATACAAGACCTATGCCTATGGCACCTCCAATAATACGTTTTATGAAATGGTGGACCCGCAATGGAAGAAAATAATGCGAACCACAGGGGCGGCTGCCCAGGACTTTCGTCGTGAACTGGTGACGGTCTATTTCTGCGATCTCGCGCATACACCCCTCGGACGTGAAGAAATACTCAGGCTGATTGACTATCCGGATTTTCGCAACGATGAAGGACGCATGTTTTAGCTTATGGCTGATCAATACGATGCCGCCTCGATAGAGGTCCTTAGCGGTCTTGAACCGGTACGTAAAAGACCGGGGATGTATACCGATACCACGCGTCCCAATCATCTGGCACAGGAGGTGATCGACAATAGCGTCGATGAGGCGATCGCCGGGCATGCCAGGAAAATTGAGGTGACCTTATACAAAGACGGGTCGCTGGAAGTTGTCGATGACGGCCGTGGTATGCCAGTCGACCTTCACCCGCAGCAAAAAATCCCGGGCGTTGAGGTCATCCTGACCAAACTACATGCCGGGGGCAAGTTTTCCAATAAAAATTATCAGTTCTCTGGCGGTTTGCATGGTGTCGGTGTATCTGTCGTGAACGCGCTTTCAAAACACCTGGAGGTCTGGGTCAGGCGTGGAGGCGAGGAATACAATATAGCCTTCAAGGGGGGGGAAAAGGTTTCTGACCTGGAGGTCGTTGGTGAGGTCGGTAAGCGCAATTCCGGCTCTACATTGCGTTTCTGGCCAGATGCCAGGTATTTTGATTCAGTCAATTTTTCTGTGCCCCGTCTCAAACACGTATTGCGGGCAAAGGCAGTATTGTGTCCGGGTTTGTTGATCCGTTTTCATGATGAGAAGACCAAGGAAAAAGAAGAATGGTTCTATGAAGATGGTTTGAATGATTATCTGGTTAGCGCCCTGCAAGGTTTTGAGGTACTGCCTGCCGAGCCTTTCCTGGGTAGCTTGCAGGGTGAAAGAGAGGCAGTTGACTGGGCGGTACAGTGGTTACCTGAAGGTGGGGAACTGGTGACCGAGAGTTATGTCAACCTGATTCCAACCTCACTGGGTGGAACGCATGTGAACGGATTGCGCTCGGGGTTGACCGAGGCCGTTCGGGAATTTTGTGAGTTCAGGAGTCTGTTGCCCAGAGGTATCAAGATTTCACCGGAGGATGTCTGGGACAAATGTAGTTATGTGCTATCAGTAAAGCTGGAGGACCCGCAGTTTTCCGGTCAGACCAAGGAACGTCTGTCCTCAAGGGAGTGCGCCGCTTTTGTCAACGGCGTGGTAAAGGACGCATTCAGCCTGTGGCTTAACCAACATCCGGAGGCCGGGGAAGGTATTGCACAACTGGCTATAGCCAATGCCCACCGAAGGATGAAGGCGGGCAAAAAGGTTATCAGAAAGCGGGTGTCTGCAGGCCCGGCGTTACCCGGCAAACTGGCTGATTGTGGGTCACAGGACCTGGGACGTACCGAGCTGTTTCTGGTGGAAGGCGATTCTGCAGGGGGCTCTGCCAAGCAGGCCAGGGACAGGGAATTTCAGGCCATTATGCCGTTACGCGGAAAGATATTAAATACCTGGGAGGTGTCACCGGATCAGGTGCTGGCATCACAGGAAGTACATGATATTTCAGTTGCGATCGGTGTTGAGCCTGGGGTCAATGATTTAAAGCAACTACGCTATGGAAAGGTCTGTATTCTGGCAGACGCAGATTCCGATGGCCTGCATATTGCGACCCTGTTATGTGCATTATTTGTGCGTCATTTTCGCCCCCTTGTGGAAGCCGGGCATGTTCACGTCGCTATGCCACCGTTATTTCGTATTGATGTGGGCAAGGAAGTATTTTATGCCCTGGATGAAGCCGAACGACTGGGTATCCTGGACCGTATCAGTGCCGAGAAGCGCAAAGGCAAAGTTAACATTACCCGTTTCAAAGGGCTGGGTGAGATGAGTCCGCTACAACTGCGGGAGTCCACCATGTCACCGGACACCCGTCGCCTGGTCAAGTTAACACTGGATGCGGGAGACAAGACCAACCGTATGATGGATATGCTGCTATCCAAAAAACGCGCCTCGGATCGTCGAGACTGGCTGGAGAAGAAAGGCGACAAGGCCGAAATCTGATGTCGCTGGACGTCAAAACACATTATCCGCTACAGCCGCATAACACGTTTGCTATCGAATGTTACGCAGACACATTTATTGAAATTGCTTCACCCGAAGACCTGGGCGGGGTTGTTCAGCGGTATAACGGGGGGCCTTTCCTGGTACTGGGAGGTGGCAGTAACCTGTTATTTGATCAGTCACAAATCCACACGCCTGTGCTGTGGGCGAATTTAAAAGGCATCGAGTTGCTGGAAACACGGGATAATGAAGTCATCGTGCGGGCGATGGCCGGCGAAAACTGGCATGAATTCGTACAGTGGTGCCTGCAACGGGACTATGGTGGGCTTGAAAACCTGTCACTAATTCCAGGCAGCGTGGGGGCTGCACCGGTGCAGAATATTGGTGCCTATGGTGTAGAAGTCAAAGATACACTGTATCAGGTTGAGGCCTTTAATCTCAGCGATGGCACGATTCGACACTTCAGCGCAGAAGAATGTCAGTTTGCCTATCGAGACTCGTTTTTCAAACATGCCGGGGGCAGTCAGTGGATTATAGTGTCCGTGTCGTTTCGCCTGAGCAGGCATGACCATCAACTAAAGCTGGACTATGGTGCTATCCGGACGACGCTGGAGGCCGCACAAATCATTAGTCCGACCATACGGGATGTTAGTGAGGCGGTGGTCGCTATCCGGCGTGAGCGATTGCCAGATCCGCGGCAGACGCCTAATGCAGGCAGCTTTTTTAAAAACCCGATCACCGATAGACAGGCCTATGAGCAATTAATACGGCGTAATCCGGAGATGCCATGCTTCGAGCTGGCGGACGGCCAGGTAAAGATTCCAGCGGGCTGGTTGATTGAGCAGTGTGGCTGGAAAGGCGGACAGCTTGGTAATGCCGCCGTGCATGAACAGCACGCCCTGGTGCTGGTTAATCTGGGTGGTGCTACGGGCGATGAAATCATGGCATTGGCCGGCGAGATTCAGAATGACGTAAAACTGCGTTTTGGTGTCATGCTTGAGCTGGAAGTGAATCCCAGTAGTCGGGCTACACCGTCATAATATGCGCCTTTGGCTAACGTCACAGTTAGCCTGTTTGATGCGCTCGTCTTGCTGCTTGTTGCTGATGGCTTGAAGTGGATATACTCGCTGCGCCCAGGCTTGGTTGCACTAACAACGGAATATTAAGTTTATGACAGAGATAGAAGGTTTGGATTTCGAGGGGCTGGAACGCCGGCCATTGAGTGAATTTACCGAAAAGGCGTACCTTGACTACTCTATGTACGTCATCCTTGACCGCGCCTTGCCGGCGATTGGTGACGGGCTGAAGCCGGTACAGAGACGGATTGTCTATGCCATGTCCGAGCTGGGCTTAAGCGCGACCTCTAAGCCGAAAAAATCCGCACGTACGATTGGTGATGTCATCGGTAAATTCCATCCACATGGTGATTCAGCCTGTTATGAGGCAATGGTCCACATGGCGCAGGATTTCTCCTTTCGCTACAAGCTGGTACACGGCCAGGGTAACTGGGGTTCACCGGATGATCCGAAATCATTTGCGGCCATGCGCTATACGGAAGCCCGCCTGTCAGCCTATGCAAAATCCTTGTTGGAGGAGTTAGGGCAGGGTACGGTCGACTGGCAGCCCAATTTTGACGGTACCTTGCAGGAACCAACACTGTTGCCGGCAAGGCTACCGAATGTGCTATTGAATGGCGCCACAGGCATTGCTGTGGGCATGTCGACGGATATTCCACCCCATAATCTCAGGGAAGTGGTTACTGCTTGCATTCGCCTGCTGGAAGCCCCCAAGTCAACGCTTGAAGACCTCAGTGAGCATATTCAGGGGCCGGACTATCCAACCGAAGCCGAGATTATTACGCCGCGCGATGAGATTCTGGAAATGTATCGTACTGGTCGGGGCCAGATAAAGATGCGGGCACGATATGAAAGGGAAAATGGTGATATCGTTATTTATGCCTTGCCTCACCAGGTCTCCGGGGCAAAAATCCTGGAGCAGATTGCGCAGCAAATGACGGCAAAAAAATTGCCGCTAGTAGAGGACCTGCGTGATGAATCAGATCATGAACATCCCACCAGGCTGGTAGTGGTGCCGCGTTCCAATCGGGTTGATGTGGAACAGCTGATGGCGCATCTGTTTGCAACGACAGACCTGGAGCGTAATTACCGGGTCAATATGAACGTGATTAATAATCATGGCCGTCCCGAGGTGATGAACCTGCACACCATGCTGAAGGAATGGCTGGTTTACCGGACCATGACGGTACGGCGCCGTTTGCAATGGCGACTGGACAAGGTTGAGCAACGTCTGCACATCCTTGATGGCTTGTTGGTGGCCTATCTCAATATTGATGAGGTTATCGCAATCATCCGTTATGAAGATGATCCCAAGTCTGAACTTATGAAACGTTTCAGGCTCAGCGATGTTCAGGCAGAAGCCATACTGGACCTCAAGTTACGTCATCTGGCGAAACTTGAGGAAATGAAAATTCGTGGTGAGCAGGCCGAGTTGGAAGAAGAACGCGACTGGTTGAGCAAGACACTGGGATCCAGCGCCCGACTCAAGACATTAATACGCAAAGAACTTATTGCCGATGCCGAGCTATATGGTGATGAGCGACGTTCACCGATTGTTGAAAGAAAGGCTGCACAGGCACTGGACGAAACAGACTTGATGCCAACAGAACCGGTAACCGTCGTGCTTTCAGAAAAGGGCTGGGTGCGCGCAGCCAAGGGCCATGACATAGATGTCAGATCATTGAATTATAAAGCCGGGGATGGTTACCAGAGTTCGGCGCAGGGCAGGACCAATCAGATCGCCTTCTTTCTGGATTCCACTGGACGGGCCTACAATATCACGACCCATAACTTGCCGTCGGCCCGGGGGCAGGGAGAGCCGTTGTCAGGGCGGCTGACACCACCAGATGGTGCTACCTTTGTTGGTGTAATGATGGGACAGCCCGAGGATTATTATTTACTCAGCACGGATGGCGGCTACGGGTTTGCATGCAAACTGGAAGATATGGTTACACGAAATAAAAAAGGTAAGGTGGTCTTGAGTGTACCCAAAGGGGCCAGGGTTTTACCGCCGGTAAGAGTGCGCAGCCTGGAGAATGACTGGATTCTCGCTGTAACCAATGCAGGCTATATGCTGGTGACATCGCTTAGCGAGTTGCCGACCCTGGCAAAGGGTAAGGGCAACAAGATCATTAATATACCCGCTGCAAAATTCAAGACACGTGATGAATTTGTGAAGGCGATTGTGCTGGTGCAGGATGGTGAGAAAGTTACCATTCATGCGGGCAAGAAGCACAAAACCATGAAAGGTGCGGAGGTAGATGAGTATGCCGCCGAACGCGGCCGGCGTGGATGGAAGCTGCCACGTGGTTACCAGTCAGTCGATGCAATTGAGGTGCAGGATTGATTCAGTTAGCACTTTGCGGTGCTCACCGGTATCATGCGCCGGATTTTATTTACTGGATGGAAGAGATAAATGCCCCTGATTAAACCATTTGCCGGGCTACGACCGGCGCCAGGTAAAGCAGCTGATGTGCTGGCGCCGCCCTATGATGTACTGAATACCGAGGAAGCCCGCGAGATGGTACAGGGCAAGCCATGGAGTTTTTTGCATATCTCCAAGCCGGAAATCGACCTGCCGCAGGATACGGATCCCTATGATGATTCGGTCTATGCCAAGGGCGCTGAGAACTTTCAGCATATGATCAATGAAGGTGTGCTGGTAAGGGATGATGCAGATTGTTACTACGCCTATCGGATTACCATGGGTGATCATCAGCAAACGGGTCTGGTGGCAGGTGCCTCGGTGGCGGCCTATGATCGCAATGATGTGCGCAAGCATGAATATACCCGCCCCAAAAAAGAGGATGACCGTGTCAGACAGGTTGATGCCCTGAATGCACAAACGGGCCCGGTATTTTTGACTTATAAGGGGCATGCAGTCGTTGATGGCATTCTCGGCTCGGCTAGCGAAGATGTGCCTGAGGTTGATGTCACCCTGGATGACGGCGTACGTCACGAACTCTGGGTCATTAAAGATCCGTCAGTCATTCAGGCACTAACGGATGCATTTGATGAAATGGGTGTGATTTATGTCGCCGATGGGCATCATCGATCTGCAGCTGCGTCACGGGTGGCTGCTATGCGTCGCGCCGAAAATCCTGATTCTGAAGCAAGCCATGAATATTTCCTTACAGTAATCTTTCCCGATCACCAGATGCAGATACTGGATTACAATCGTGTAATCAGGGACCTCAATCAGCTCGATAAAGCAGAATTTCTTGAACTGGTTCGTCAGTCTTTCAGCTGCGATGAGGTGGATAGTCAGGTAAAGCCCGAGGCAATGGGGCAGTTTGGTATGTATCTTGATGGTCAATGGTATGCATTGACCATCAACTCTGATCTGCTATCGGACGATCCCGTCAAGCGACTGGATGTGAGTGTACTGGCCGATAGGTTAATAGCCCCTATGCTGGGCATAACCGATCCACGAACGGACGACCGGATTGATTTTGTTGGCGGCATCCGTGGTCTGGGCGAACTTGAAAGAAGGGTGGATAGTGGTGAAATGGCAGTCGCCTTTTCTTTATACCCGACCAGTATCAAGGATCTAATGGCCGTTGCGGATGACAATCAGGTGATGCCACCAAAATCCACCTGGTTTGAGCCAAAACTGGCGGATGGCATGGTTTCCAAGTTGCTGGATTAATCAATAAGCTGTGGCTGTATTGATGAAAAACTGGCTTAACTGACAGCTTCTTGTCCCGTATGTGTGGATGCCTCGTTGTCGCCAAAATCAAATTGCATGACGATATCCGGTTCCTGAAGAAAGTTACCCTGGATAAAGTCCAGCCCGCACTGGAATAATACGGCCATGCTCTCGGCACTTTCTACATGAGGCGCCAGCACCTGTTTTTCCAAGTCGTGCGCGGTCTCGACCAGCTCCGTTACGCGTTCCATCATTGCCTGGTCAGTACCTATTTTGCCGGTTAGTTTGGAACTGAGCTTGATGAAATCGACCGGGATTGTTTTCAGTAATTTGAACGGATCATCCATTACGCCGAATTTGCTGATGACGATACGACAGCGCATCTTTTTCAATGTTCTGCTGAACTTTGCTACCTGGCTAATATGGCTGGTAGCGTCACTTTCAGCAACCTCAAAAATCAGACGTTGTGGGTCTATCCTGGATGCCTTTGAGCGCTCGTAAAGCCAGGGTAGCAGGCTTTCGTCGTTATAGGCTGAGCCGGAAAGTTTGATAAACAGGCTGGTATTGCTTTGCTCTTTTTGTTTCTCTGCCAGCATGTGCAGGGCGCGGCCAATGACCCAGCGATCAATCAGGTTGATCATGCCCGTTTTTTCTGCAGCCGGCAGAAAATCGCCCGGCCGGATTTCTTCGTCATTTTCGTCATGCAGTCGTAACAGTACTTCATAAATCTGTTCTTCCGAGTCTTTCAGGCTGACACAGGGCTGAAAAGCCAGTTTGAACAGGTTGTTCTCCAGGGCATTTTTCAGCAGCGTAACCCAGCGCAGGTCATCCTGGCTGGTCTCTTTCTCGGCGACTTTTTCCGGGTCCTTGTAGGCGACAATGGCATTGCCGCCGTTCTTATGGGCCTGGCTACAGGAAACATCTGCACAGGCCAGGACTTCATAGGGGGTTTTGGTGGTGCTGCGAATTGCTGCCAGCCCCAGGCTTGCGGTAATTTGCAGAGATTTGTTGCCGGACTCAATAATGGTATTGAGTGCCTTGATCAGCTTTTTTGCCTTTTTACTGATGTTTTTCAGGTCGCCTTCACGGGTCAGTATGGTATAGGTATTCTCACCAAAACGGGCCGCGAAATCCTCCTCGTCAACCGCGCTTTTTATGAGTTTGCCAACCGACGAGATAACGTTGTCGATATTCTCAATACCCATATGGGTTTTTATCTCTTCAAATTTATCCAGTTCTACGTACAGTATGATGCCCGGACGTGCGCCACCGCTGACATCATTAATGGCCTGCTGTGTTTCATCGAGAAAGGCTTGGCGGTTATAAAGGCCGGATATGGGATCGTGGGTTTTTAGCTCCTCAAGCTCATGAATGACTTCCTCACTGATTGCCCGGTCACGGATAAGTACCTGTGTGCATGCTTCGCCATCAATACTGGCCTTGGAGAATTGCATGGCTGCGGCAAATTCGGTACCGTCTTCTCGCACACAGCGGATTTCAACCGTTTCATCGGATGCTTGTTTATCGTAAGTGGCAAGAAATTCCTTGAAGCGCGGGTGTTCCTCCTCAACAACCATGTCCAGTATAGGCAGGCCTTCCAGGTCGTCCTTGTCTTCAAAACCGAACATATCGACATAAACCCCGTTGGAGTAGATATGCATGCCTTCATGTATATAGGCGATGGCATCCCGGGAGCTATCCAGTAAATTTCGGCAGCGCTTCTCACTTTCCTGGTATGACTGCTTGAATTCATGCATGCCTTTACTGTGCTGGATACCTCTCAGTTCACGCTGAGCTACCAGACGCAGATGGTCCGGTTGATTACGGCTGACAAGATCTCTGGCGCCAGAGTTCATGGCGCGTACCACTGATGCGGTATCTGTGTCTGATGCAACGGCTATGACCGG
This sequence comes from Gammaproteobacteria bacterium, assembly GCA_026196145.1. Classification (GTDB taxonomy): domain Bacteria; phylum Pseudomonadota; class Gammaproteobacteria; order JAJDYQ01; family JAJDYQ01; genus JAJDYQ01. Next base: position 13,386 of record JAPHTU010000042.1, on the reverse strand, counting down.
AATATGATCTTTATGGTGGTCGGCTATCTGGCAGGTAGGGCTCAGCTCCTCATCGTCAGTGGAACAGAAGATGAGGTCAATGCGATTTCTTATCAGGATATCTTCCAGCTGGTTGTTACTGGTAAAAGCAAAGGGTATGACGGCCAGCCCGGCATTGCGTAATTCGGTAGAGATGAATTCAGCTTCATCAGGGACCGTTTCGAAAACGGCAATATTGGTTGTATCGTCTCTTTCCAATTACTTACCTTTATCCTTGCTGTTGTGGTGGTGATAAATGGTCACATGGTATTGTTATTTTTATTTACAACAGGACGGTTGGTGGCCAGGCGGCCATTGTCTAATGTTTCGCCCTATCTATCAAATGGTAATTATACTATTAGGCTTTTTGAAGGTTTCCCCTGTAGCTCACGGACTAATTTTGGTACCAAAAACCCTGATAATTGTGCTTGTACCTGATGGTAGAGTGTCTCAATTTCGTGGTCACTCAGATCGAAGTGAGCAGCACCATCAACCCGATCCAGGCAGTGCAGGTAATAGGGCTGTACCCGGGCCGCGTATAGTTGGTGCGACAGTTCGCAAAGTGTTTCCACCTGGTTGTTGACGCCACGTAGCAGTACCGACTGGTTATACAGGCGAATGTCAAACTGGTGTAGCGACCGCAGCGCAGTATTGACACTGCTGTCCAGCTCATTGGGGTGATTGCAGTGAATAACCAGTGTAACGGGTTTGTAGCCGCTCAGTGTCTCCAGTAATTTCTCTGTGACGCGTTCCGGTAACACGATGGGCAGACGGCTATGAATCCTTATCCATCGAATATGCGGGATTGCCGAGATGGTCTGAAGCAATCGTGCCAGTTGCCGGTCGTCCAGCATGAGCGGATCGCCTCCGCTGAGTATGACCTCATTCAGTTCGTTATGGGTATGCAAATACTGGCGAATTTCTTCCAGTTGGCTACCGCCGGCATGAGAGGATTGATAGGGGAAGTGACGACGAAAGCAATAACGGCAGTGTACGGCGCAGGCACCCGTTGAGATCAGCAATGCCCGGCTGCGGTATTTATGAATCAGGCCCGGCACGGGTGTCGAAGTCCCGTCGCCCACCGGGTCCTTGTTATAACCTTCGGTTTTCTGCAGCTCATTTGCCAAAGGCAAAATCTGTCGTAACAGCGGATCGGCCGCATCACCTTTTTCCATACGTTGTATAAAGCCGCGTGGGACTTTTAGCGGGAATTGCAATGCGGCCTGCCTTGCACTGTTCAACCAGCGTGATTTTGGTAGCTCGAGTAGCTCAAGCAGCTCCTCTGGCTTCGTAACCGCCTGCCGCAATTCGGTTTTCCAGTCAGTGTCTTGTGGGAGTGTTCGAGGTATCATATGCGGCTTTGTAACACAGCAAACGTCAGGGAATAGATATGTCATCTTACAGTACCAATGAATTCAAATCCGGCCTCAAGTTCATGCTTGATGGGGATCCCTACAATATTGTCGAGAATGAATTCGTTAAACCCGGTAAAGGGCAGGCATTTAACCGCGTCAAGATTAAAAACCTGAAAAATGGCCGGGTGGTTGAGAAAACCTTTAAATCGGGTGAAAAGGTTGAGGCGGCAGATGTCATGGATACCGAGATGCAATATCTCTACAATGATGGCGAATACTGGCATTTCATGGATCAATCGACCTACGAGCAGGTGCAGGCCGATAGCACTGCTGTAGGTGATCAGAACCAGTGGTTGAAGGAGCAGGATATCTGTAACGTTCTGCTGTGGAATGGCGTACCGATTGGTATCGAACCACCCAATTTTGTCACGCTGGCGGTTACGGAAACGGACCCTGGACTGAAAGGGGATACCGCTCAGGGTGGCGTCAAGCCGGCGACGCTGGAAACGGGTGCGGTGGTGCGTGTACCGTTGTTTATTGAAATCGGGGATATACTCAAGGTCGACACTCGTAGTGGTGAGTATGTGTCACGTGCCAAGGAGTAGGAGCAGAGTGGGGGAATAGGTTTGCAGGTGTGAGGAGCCCGCATATCTCACCTGGCGGCTTCATATCACTATAACTCTATGAAATGACTTGATAGTGGGAATCTCATTAAGATACAACCTGTTATTGGGTATGCCTATCCCGGTTCTGGCTTGTTCTGGCACACCTGAACTTGTACTTCACCATCAAGGTAGCCATAGCTACCTTGATGGTTCCAGCGCGGCGTTCAGCTGCACCAGTCCTGCGCCATTTCCCGGGATCCTGGTGAGAAATGCGGACTAGCTGGCAACCTGATGTAAGCCTGGAAACGCTGCGCCTGCGCGCTCAGTGGCTGAAGCAGATCAGGGAGTTCTTCGATTCCAGGCAGGTGCTGGAGGTAGAGACGCCTGTTCTGTCCCCGGCGAGTGTGCCCGATCCAAACATCGAAAGTCTGCAAACCCGGGTCAATCAGCAGCGTCAGTATCTGCAAACCTCGCCCGAATTGTATATGAAACGCCTGCTTGCAGCCGGCAGTGGGCCTATCTATCAGATCAGTCGGGTATTTCGCGATGGCGAAATCGGTCGCCTGCACAACCCGGAATTTACGCTGGTGGAATGGTATCAGCCGGGTTATTCGCAGCGGCAGCTGATAGACGAGGTTACAGAACTGGTGATTGGGCTTTGTGGACTGCATCATGCGTTAACACCGGTTCAACTCATCAGCTATAGTGAACTTTTTCAAGACCATGCCGGCATCAACCCGCTGCGGCAAGACTGGGCTGAATTGGACCGGTATTGCCAGGCGAAACAATTGCAATGTCCGGTCGATAATGATGACTGGTCCGTTGCCATGGACTGGTTACTGGCACTGGTCATACAACCTGCTATGCAGGGGTTGGTGTTTGTTGTCGATTACCCGGCCGCGCAGGCATCATTGGCCAGACTGGACCCCGATAATCCAGCTATCGCCAGGCGCTTTGAGTTGTTTATTAATGGAGTAGAGATGGCCAATGGTTTTGAGGAACTGACCGATGCTGCTCAGCAGCGCCAGCGATTTATGCAGGAGAACCGGGACAGAAAGTCCATGGGAATGCAGGAGATAGCGCTGGATGAGAAATTTCTTGCTGCACTGGAGGCTGGTTTTCCTGAGACATCCGGTGTCGCACTCGGGCTGGATCGCCTGTTGATGTGGAAAACGGGTAGTGAAAAGGTTCAGGAAGTGATGAGTTTTGGTTATACGGATTGAAAGGCTGTTTTTGTCACAGAGGCGCAGAGGACACAGGGGTATTTGTAAATAATAAATGGCCTGAGTTAACAGCCATCACCGTTGTACTCAATAAATCCAGGTTCTCTCTGTGAGCTCTGTGTCTCTGTGACATCCTGGAGCTTTGTCGCCGTTACGTTGCTGCAATTTCTTGTCCCATCTGGACTGTAGCGCTACATGTAAAGGCTTTATCCCACTCCATGGGTTGATCTGGCCAGAGCACGATTACCGTTGAGCCCATGTTAAAGCGTCCCATTTCCTCGCCCTTGTTGAGTACCGGGGCATCACTGGCCTCGTATTCGATGTGTTCTATACAATGGCGGTGGGGTGGTGATACCGTGCCATGCCATACGGTGTCCATGCAGCCGACAAAGATGGCGCCGACCAGAATAACGGCCATTGGCCCATTATCGGTTTCAAACAGGCACACGACGCGCTCATTACGGGTAAACAGATTAGGCAGGTTTTCCACTAGTTGATCAGCGACCGAGAACAGTCGGCCGGGTATATAAGTCATGGAAATCAGTCTGCCACCAGCCGGCATGTGAATACGATGGTAATCCCTCGGCGACAGGTAGATGGTGGCGAAATGGCCATTGCTAAATTGCCCGGCAATGTTGTCTTTGGCACCGACCAGCCTCAGCAGCGAATAATCAATCCCCTTGGCCTGCATGAGTTTGTTGTCCTGAATATTACCAAACTGGCTAACTGTTCCATCTACCGGGCTGCAGTATCGGTTGTTGTCTTCTGCTGCCGCTATAGGCCGGGCCTCCGGCTTCATGGCACGGGTAAAAAATGCATTGAAGTGTTCAAAACTGGATAAATCGGGCGTAGCAACCTGCGTCATATCCACGTTGAAAAGTTTGATCACCAGTCTGATCTGCAGGTTTTTCAGCCACGTCCAGCGAATACGCAGGAACCGCAACATGAGACGCGATAGCAAATGATGCGGCAATAGGGTCTGGAATATTACGCTGAGCATGGAATATAGGTGTTGCCTGCTGGTAGGAGGCGCGCGATTATAGCCTGATCACGCTGGAGTTAATAATGCTAAAAGAGCTACAAACGTTGACGGAATTTTTGGTGGCACGGCAACTCATGGTTGCCACGGCAGAATCCTGCACCGCCGGCCTGGTAGCCAAGCTGTTGACTGACCAGGCGGGTAGCAGTCAGTGGTTCGAGCGGGGATTTGTAACCTATAGTAATGAGGCCAAGCAGGAGATGCTGGGAGTCAGTGAAACGACGTTAAGGTCATACGGTGCGGTGAGTGAGCAGACCATTATCGAAATGGCCAGCGGTGCGCTGCAGTATAGTCATGCCGATGTATCTCTGGCCATTAGTGGGATAGCCGGTCCGGATGGTGGCACTGCAGACAAACCGGTTGGTACCGTCTGGTTTGGCTGGGCGGCCAGGTCAGGTAGGCAGCGGCAGCAAATGCAGCGTTTTGCGGGGGACAGGGACGCAATCCGTCAGCAAGCAGCCGATTATGCAATCCAGGGTATGCTGGAATTTCTGCAGGATGAATAAAACTCGCCGATTGTTTTTTGCGCTATGGCCAGATGAGGCTATGCGGCATCGGCTGGATGAGATAGCAGCAGAATATCGCCCTGAAAAATCCCGGGCCATCCCGGTGTCTAATCTGCATGCCACGCTAATCTTTTTGGGTGGTCAACTACAGGAGTCAGTCTCTTCCATTGAAGATGCAGCGTCCAGTGTCAATGGGCAGGTCTTTACCCTGTCGCTGCAGCAACTACAGGTCTGGCGTCGTCCCCAGGTGCTCAGTCTTTGCCCGGAACAGGTCCCGGAAGAGCTAACTGCCGTGCATAATCATTTACAGGGGGCATTGCTCGATATTGGTGTGAGTATGGATGAACGAAGTTATCGCCCGCATGTTACCCTGGCACGTAAGGTCAGGCATCCCATCGACATAAGTCAGTTGCCATCGCCTGTTGAATGGCCGGTGAATGGTTTCTCACTAATCGAGTCTGTCTCTACAGATCAGGGTGTTCAGTACCACGAATTAGAGAATTGGTCATTTGATCAATGAGTTATCCGTTGTATGACTTCATAGAAATGACCAGCTGGCAAAAGCGGCAACTTCCTCCCTGTTGAGTAATATCAGCTGGTAGGCATTTGGATTCATTGAATGCTGCTCGGTAGTATCGACTGAAAGCTTTTGCAAGACGTAGCCGGTCAGTGCGCGTCTGACTTCCAGTTCGATCACGCCTGCTGTTGCACCGTAATCCAATAGCAGTCCCTGTTGTTGTGTCGCGCCAAGGCCGGGATGTGGTGCCAGTTTTAGCCGGGTGGTTTCTACCCAGTCATCATCGTAAATCGCACTGGATTCGGCGGGTATCTTCAGTCGTGTTGCCTGTGATATCCGTGACAGAACAAAATCCCTGAAGTCATAGGATCGCTCATTGTAGGCACGGACATGCCAGCGCAGTCCTGAATTGACCAGCGAGTGTGGCTCAATGATGCGGGTTTCGTTATTTTCGCTATCCGTCATTGAGCTATAGATAATTTCTGCCTTTTGCCGGTGCTTGATCGCCCGGATGATCTGGGCAACGATGGATTTATCCGGTAGTCGTACCGGTTGTGGCAGGCTATCTACCTGGATGCCGTAAACCGGTGATTCTTCCATGGTTTGTGCGGTCGTTGCCAGGTTACCGGCAATCATGGGCAGCACGGTCTGTGGGGATAGGTCTGCAAAGATGGCCTCAAATTGCGCCGTGGGGGCGAAGCCGAAATCACTATGCTGGTAAACCAGGTTGTTCGGTACCAGGTCATTGTATTGCTTTAGAGTCTTGGTTGCCGCGGCATCCGAGATACCAAAGGTCCTGCTCAAGTCGCTACGGCTGACCACGCCAGTGTAATAGGCCATCACCTCAATATATTGCAGTCGCTGGCGGGTGCCTTGTTTGATGTCCTGAAAATGTTTCGAATTTGCCATGATGGTTCCTTTGCCCATGGATTGTACAAACTTCCGCAATAACCGAATACAAATTATTACATAGTAAAATATAGATAGGTGGTAAAATATATTGACATAATAAAATGTATAGCCTAATCTTCGGGTCATGGACGTTAATGAACGTCAATAACGGCGAGATAATCGAAAACATGACGGGAGAGTGGAAATGGAAGAACAAAAACAAAAAGCACTGGCAGCAGCGCTTTCACAGATCGAAAAGCAGTTTGGTCAGGGCGCTGTCATGCGCATGGGAGATGGTCAGGCACAGGAAATCGATGTAGTTTCAACCGGCTCTTTGGCGCTGGATGTTGCTCTGGGGGTAGGCGGTCTACCCAGAGGACGGGTTATTGAGATCTATGGCCCGGAGTCATCCGGTAAGACCACCCTGAGTTTGCAGGTGGCTGCCGAGGCACAAAAACTGGGCGGTGCCGTGGCCTTTGTCGATGCCGAACATGCACTGGACCCGGGCTATGCGGAAAAGCTTGGTGTCTCCATTGATGACTTGCTGGTATCACAACCCGATACCGGTGAGCAGGCGCTGGAAATTACCGACATGCTGGTCCGTTCTGGTGCCGTTGATGTGGTGGTTGTGGACTCGGTTGCAGCCCTGACGCCGAAGGCGGAAATTGAAGGTGAGATGGGGGATTCACATATGGGCCTGCAAGCCCGCCTGATGTCCCAGGCGTTGCGTAAATTAACCGGCAATATCAAACGTTCCAACACCATGGTGATCTTTATTAATCAGATCCGTATGAAGATTGGCGTGATGTTCGGTAACCCGGAAACCACCTCAGGCGGTAATGCGCTGAAATTTTATGCCTCGGTCAGACTGGATATCCGTCGAACCGGGGCCATCAAAAAAGGTGATGAGATTATCGGTAATGATACCAAGGTCAAGGTGGTGAAAAATAAAATGGCACCGCCATTCCGGATTGCAACCTTTGAAATCCTCTATGGTGAAGGCATTTCTTACCTGGGCGAGATTATCGATCTGGGTGTTGAGCATGGACTGATAAAGAAGGCCGGAGCCTGGTATAGCTATGGCGAAGAGCGGATCGGCCAGGGCAAGGACAATGTTCGCCAGTACCTGAAAGAGCACCCGGAAATTGTTGAGGCTGTCGATCAGGCGCTGCGCGCAAAACTGCTGAATAAGCCGGTAGCAAAAGATGCGGCTGAGGAAGATGTAGAGGCGCTTGAGGCTTAAGTCGTATGCTGTTGCATCAGCGCAGTATCGCAGGTTGATTCAATAATTAAGCAGGGTAGATAACATAGGTTATCTACCCTGAAGTTATATTCGGATTTACGCATTTTAGAATGTTCTAAAATGCTATTTACCTCATTGATAGCGTCATTGAAGTGTCATCTTGGCTGTGTGATACTCCGCGGCCATTGAAGTATTCAACCCCGTTTAATCAAGAGGCATATATGGGCCAGTCGTCCGATACTAATAAAAATCAAGAGACCACAATGTCGGTATTTCAGGAAGAGAACCTGGAGCGCTTTCTTTGCGTCATTGAAAAAAGCGCCAGACAGTGGCAGATCATTGTCTATCCTTCTATGGTCGCTTTTATCGTACTTGCGGCTTTTGGTTTTTACCTGATTTACAGTTTGACTGGCGATATCCGTTTAATGGCCCGCGCTATCGATCCGAATATGGGTCACCACATGGCACGCATGACGGACAGTATGCAGAAGATGTCGGTGAACATAAGTAATATGTCTTCGGACATGCGCTCTCTGCCACCCATGTTGTCTCACATGGAAAAGCTTGATGGCTCGGTGAATAACATGGTCGGCGAAACACAGAAGATGAACCAGTCCATGTATTATATCAGCGCGACCAACGAGGGCATGCGTCGCTCCATGCATACCATGACGCGGTCAGTTAAGCCGATGTCGATGTTTAATAACTTTATGCCCTGGTAGTGATTGATTCCTCTTATTTTAGCTCTGGCTAAAATAAATTATGTAAATCTGTTTTAAAAAAAACTGATCAATTGAAGTATCGATCTGCCTGTCTAAACACCAAATCCACTAGACAGCATAGTGTTAACAGGCCCTACCGTTTGATGTGGTGGGTAGCATTGAGTATTGGCGTGCTTGGTATTATTGGTCATTTCGTAACAATCCCGGTTATTACAACCTATGCCTTCTGGCTTGTTGTGCTTGGGTTTGTCTTGTTTCTGATCATGCCGGTGCTGGATGAAACCATGCATCACTGATAGTTAATGTTATTGATGGCGGAGTTTGTATGTAATATATAAGCTCCGCTTTTGTGTGTACTGAATATATCCCGGGGCCGTGATGTTAAAAATACTCGATAAAATTCCTTTGTCCACATTGCTGATCATTGGTGTCCTGCTGGGCCTGGCGCCAATGACGCCTGAGCCGCACCTGGTAGAAAAAATACGAATGCTGAGCCAGGGTGCTTTATCAAGACCTATCGATATCTTTGATCTCGTCATGCATGGCTCTGCGCCATTATTGTTGATCGCTAAAATAATCCGTATGGTGCAGCTGCAACTACAGGCTAAAAAAGTCACTGAAGAGTGATTTCCTTTTCAATACGGTTACTATAGCCGTATGAATACATCACTGGAATCTCAGGGCAATCAGTTACTGACTCAAATCAGTGATGAGCATCGTCCGTTGGTTCAACTGGCACTGGAGTTGGCAGCAAAGGCACATACCGATCAGCTAAGAGCCTCCGGTGAGCCTTATATATCTCATGTTATGGCAGTAGCCAACATCCTCGCCGATCTTCGGCTTGATCATGAGACAATCTGTGCGGCACTGCTGCACGATAGCGTAGAAGACACCCCTGTTACGCTGGAAATTATCCGTCAGCAACTGGGTGATTCCATTGCCACTATGGTCGATGGGGTCACCAAGCTGAATAGCCTGGATGACCTGCATGTGAGTGACGATGCGCTTGCCGCTTCCGAGGCAGAAAGCCTGCGTAAGATGTTGCTGGCGATGGCGCAGGATGTTCGGGTTGTACTCATCAAACTGGCCGACCGTCTGCACAATATGCGCACCGTGAGGCATCTGTCACAGGAGCGGCAGAAAAAGCTCGCACAGGAAACAATGGATCTGTTTGCGCCGTTGGCCAATCGTCTGGGTATATGGCAGGTTAAATGGGAGCTTGAAGATCTCTCCTTTCGTATCCTGCAACCGCAGACCTATAAAAAATTGGCCAGGCAACTGGAACGCAAGCGTAATGAGCGCGAATCCATGATAGCCGAGGCCATTGATGTGATATCCAGCAAGCTAAAAGAACAGGGTATGAGCGCTGACATCAGTGGCCGTCCCAAGCATATCTACAGTATCTGGCGAAAAATGCAGCGCAAGGGGTTACCGTTTGAAGAGTTGTTTGATGTACAGGCGATCAGGATTCTGGTGGATGATGTAACAGCTAGCTATACCGCACTCGGGATTGTGCACGGGCAGTGGAAACATATCCCCAGGGAATTTGATGACTATATTGCCAATCCAAAGGGGAACGGCTATCAATCACTGCATACGGCAGTAATTGGTCCGGGCGGGCATGCGCTTGAGGTACAGATCAGGACACACGAGATGCATCAGTATGCAGAATATGGTGTGGCTGCACACTGGCGCTACAAGGAACAGGCTTCGCACGATGATCGTATGCAACATGAGATCAACTGGTTGCGGCAGATGCTGGAGTGGAAAGATGAAGAGCGGCAGGCAGAGGATTTTATTGACCGCTTCAAGGCAGAGGTCTTTCAGGAAAGGCTGTATGTGTTGACGCCACAGGGCAATATTATCGATTTGCCGGCTGGTGCCACACCGATTGATTTTGCCTATCACATTCATACCCAGGTTGGACATCGTTGTCGTGGTGCCAGGGTCAACGGCAAAATGGTGCCATTGACGCACGCGCTATCCAATGGCGATAAAGTCGAGATATTGACAGCAAAAGAAGGCGGTCCCAGTCGTGACTGGTTGAACCCTCATCAGGCTTATATCGCCAGTGCGAGGGCGCGTAGCGGTATACGTCAGTGGTTTCGTCAGCTGGATTATGACCGTAATCAGCAGGATGGGCGGCAGATGCTGGAGAAAGAGTTACAACGGGTCGGGCTGGAACTGGCAGATGCGAAGACATTGCCACCGCACTTTAACTTTAAGTCGGAGGATGATTTATATGCCGCCGTCGGACGTGGTGAAATCACGTCGTCGCAGATCATCAACCAGCTAAAGCCGCAGATTCTGGTACAGAAGATCAAGCCGGTACCGGTGGTCGAGAATCTTCCTGGAGAAGGGCAGGACGTTATCGTAGCCGGGGTTGGCAAACTGCTGACCGAGATTGCCACCTGCTGCAAGCCGGTTCCCTATGAGCCGATCATCGGCTACACCACGCGGGGCAGTGGTGTGCGTATTCATCGGCAGGATTGTGTCAACGTATTGAATTTGAGCGATGAGCAACGCCCGCGTCTGATTGATGCAGCATGGGCGAACCAGCCGGATAGCCGCTATACTGTGGCCATACGTATAACAGCCTATGATCGTGCCGGTCTGCTGAATGACATTACCCACGTGCTTGCCAGGGAAGGGGTTAATGTTCGTGCGGTGAATACGCGAACGGATGAAGAAGATAATACTGCCCATATGCAAATTGTTACCGAAATCACCAATCTTGATCAGCTACTACAGGTGTTAAACCGGGTGGCGCAGATACCTTCGGTACTGAAGGCGGTAAGGGAATGATGATGCGTAAACAACTGCTTCTGTCGCTGTTCATACTGTGTTATTTATCGACAGCTCATGCCACTGATTTACTTGAGGTTGGCGTGCGTGCATTCGAACGAGGGGATTATCAGACATCACTGCAGAACTGGTTGCCATTGGCTGAAGCAGGGCATGTCGAGGCGCAGTTATTCATGGGCGTGCTTTACCGTTATGGTCTGGCTGTTGAAAAGAACCCGCAGCAATCGGCCTACTGGTATGGGCGTGCAGCAGAAAATGGTGATGTAGATGCACAAAATGAACTTGGTCTTTTTTATGAACTGGGCTGGGGTGTAAAGCAGGATATATGGCAGGCAGCAAGTTGGTATGAACAGGTCAGGGAGCAGGATATCTGCCTGTCCGATACCTTGGCGACCGGCCGTCTGGTAGTGATGGATGAATAGTCATGAAAGTTGATCTAAAAGACAAACTGGTCGTTGCTATATCATCCCGCGCGCTGTTTGATCTGGACGAGAGTCATGAGATCTTCGAGCAAAAGGGTATTGAGGCCTATTGTAAGTACCAGATAGAGCATGAAGACGAGGTGCTGCCACCTGGGTCGGCATTCCCGCTGGTCAGGAAATTGCTGGCACTCAACAAGCATGACCCGTCACATCCCATGGTTGAGATTATACTGCTGTCCCGCAATAGCGCAGATACCGGTCTGAGGATATTTAATTCGATTCAGCATCATGACCTGCAGATTACCCGAGCAGCATTCACGGGGGGCGGTAGTCCCTATGAATATGTCTCTGCCTTTGGTGCTCATCTATTCCTGTCAACCGATCCAGAAGACGTGGTAAAGGCACTGGATGCGGGGTATGCGGCAGCGACTATTATGCCCGGGGCAAGTTCCGGACAGGATTCGAATACAGAGCTGCGCCTGGCATTTGATGGTGATGCCGTGTTGTTTTCCGATGAGGCCGAGCGCGTATATAAGGAGAGCGGCCTGCAGGCTTTTACCGAGAGCGAAGTGGCGTACGAAAAAACGCCGTTATCGGGTGGACCATTCAAGAATTTTCTGGCGGCACTGCATCGTATACAGGCAGCGTACCCGGCTGATCATGCGCCAATCAGGACAGCCCTTGTTACGGCCAGGGCAGCGCCTGCGCATAAGCGGGTTATCCTGACCCTGCGTGCCTGGGATATTCGAATTGACGAGGCCCTGTTTCTCGGTGGCATGGACAAGGGAGAATTTCTGCGCACCTTCGGGGCAGATATTTTCTTTGATGATCAGCATCATCATATTGAGTCGGCATCGCAACATGTGGCGACAGGGCATGTGCCGCATGGGGTTGCAAATGAGGCCTAGCAGCCTGCTAATGTTAGAATGTATGACCTGAACGGAGAGTGCTATGAGTATTGACGGCAAATTACTGGAAATTCTATGTTGCCCGGTGACCAAGTCACCGGTGATCAAGTTAACAGCCAGTCAGTTGAAAAACCTCAACGAGGAGATCAGCAAGGGTGAGGTGCATCTGGTATCAGGTGAAGTCATCACGGAGCCGCTGCAGGAAGGCCTGATCACTGAATCCTCAAAAACGATTTACCGCGTCGATGATGGTATCCCGGTAATGTTGGAGGAGCAGGGGATTAATACGGACCAGTTTCCCGATGGCGTTATTTGATCGCTACACATGTTAGCCCGTGCGTAGTCGTGTTCACAGGGTAGCCTGATGTCGACAACGCTTGCATTTGATGTATATGGAACGTTGATCGACACGCATGGTGTGGGTTTAAAATTACAGGAAATACCAGGCATCAAGGCAAAGGAGTTTTCCCAAACCTGGCGGGATAAACAACTGGAATATTCCTTTCGTCGGGGACTGATGCAGAAGTACGAAAACTTCGCTGTTTGTACGAGTCACGCCCTTGACTATACCTGTGCCTACTACAGAGTCCCCCTTACAAAAGAACAGAAACAAGAGTTACTTGAGAGTTACCGGACGCTACCTGCATTTGAAGACGTCATAATCGGCCTGGTTGACTTGAAGGCAGCCGGTTTTCGCCTGTATGCATTTTCCAATGGGCGCGCAGATGCTGTCGAGACATTGCTTGTGGCGGCAGGCATAAGAGACTTTTTCCTTGGGATTGTTAGTGTCGATGATCTGAAGTCATTTAAACCTGATCCTGCAGTATATGAACATTTCCTGAGGCAGTCCGGGGCGTCACGCGATAGCGCGTGGCTGGTTTCAGGTAACCCTTTTGATATTATTGGGGCACGATCAGCGGGCATACAGGCTGCCTGGGTTCAACGTTCTGAAGAATCTATCTTTGACCCATGGGGAGTAGAACCTACGGTAACTGTGGCCAGTCTTGTCGAGCTTAAAGAAAAAATTACCGGCATTGACCCTAATAAAGCTGGCTGACAATATTCGGCAGGCTGGTTTATAAAGACCTTGAGAAATTGATGGGCATGTAAAATAAAAAGGCCCGCAGTAGCG
>JAPHTU010000034.1 GCA_026196145.1 Gammaproteobacteria bacterium | reverse complement strand
CAAACAGGTAGCTATGGCTACCTGTTTGCTTCCAGTACGGCGTCCAACCGCACCAGCCCGGCGCTATCTCCCGAAATCCTGGTAAGACATACGGGCTAGGTCAAATATTTATGCGAATACTGTTGAGTAATGACGATGGCTATATGGCGCCGGGAATCAGGATTTTATTCGAATTACTGGGTCAGCAGCACGATGTCACAATCGTCGCCCCGGACCGGGATCGTAGTGGCGCCAGTAATTCCCTGACGCTTGACATGCCGTTACGCGCGACCGAGAAAGAAAGGAATATATATAGTGTGAATGGTACGCCGACAGACTGCGTGCATCTGGCAATTACCGGGCTGCTGGAAGAGGAGCCTGATATGGTAATTTCAGGTATAAATGCCGGCCCTAATATGGGGGATGATGTGCTGTATTCAGGTACAGTCGCCGCAGCTATGGAAGGGCGTTTCCTGGGTTATCCCGCCGTTGCGGTATCGTCCGGTTCGTTTACCCCGCAGCATCTGGATACTGCAGCAGACCTGGTCAAGCGGCTGGTCGATCAGTTACTGCATGAACCATTGCCGGGTAGTATCATTCTGAGTTTAAACGTACCCGATCTGGACGAAGATCAACTGGGTGAGCTCCAGGTTACCCGGCTTGGAGGACGCCATAAGGCCGAGCCTGTCGTCAAGTCGGCTGATCCTAGGGGTGAGACCATCTACTGGGTTGGTCCACCCGGTGCTGAGCAGGATGCGGGTCCCGGAACAGATTTTTATGCGATGCAACACAATCAACCTTCATTAACACCCCTGCATGTGGACTTAACCCACCATGGTATACATCAGCAGGTTTCAGACTGGGCAGCCCGTCATGGCCATTAATCCGATGCTTAAACAGGGCGTGGGTATGACGTCCCAGCGAACCCGTGACCGGCTGGTTGAGCGCCTGAAGGAAAAGGGTATCCGTCACCCCGAGGTATTGCGTGCAATCAGGGAAACCCCCAGGCATCTGTTCGTCGATGAGGCGCTTTCACACCGTGCCTATGAAGACGATGCATTACCGATTAGTAACGGCCAGACGATCTCGCAGCCCTATATTGTGGCGCGTATGACGGAGGTCCTGCTTGAGGATGGTATTCCCGACAAGGTACTCGAGATTGGTACGGGCTCCGGCTATCAGGCAGCAATACTGGCGGCGATTGTGCCCAGGGTTTTCAGTGTGGAGCGTATCCGTGCCTTATTGGTACAGGCCAAGCAACGTTTTCGCCAACTGAAGTTAAATAACATAATGGCCAAGCACAGTGATGGCAGCTGGGGTTGGTCACAGTCTGCACCATTCGATGCCATCATCGTGACGGCAGCACCGGAAGTGGTACCACAGGAACTCCTGGATCAACTGGCCGAGGGCGGCCGTATGGTGATTCCGGTCGGTAAGGGCAGGGACATCCAGGAACTGCAATATATCAAGCGAACGCCCGAGGGCTTTGAAACCCGCACACTGGAAGCTGTTTCCTTTGTGCCATTTTGTGCAGGTAAGGTCTAGATGATATTTACCAAGCTCTACAATATGGCCCTGCGCTGGGCGAGCCATCGGCATGCGACTTATTACCTGGGTGGTTTGAGCTTTGCAGAATCTTCTTTCTTCCCGATTCCGCCGGATGTGATGCTGGCGCCCATGACGCTGGCCAACCCGGAAAAGGCCTGGTGGTATGCCACGCTGACCACGATTACCTCAGTACTGGGCGGTATATTTGGCTATCTGATTGGTTACTTTGCCTTTGAGCTGGTGCAACCATGGATTGAGCAGTTTGGCTATATGGCACGCTTTGAGATGGCGAAGACCTGGTTTGAGCAATGGGGCTTTTGGGTGGTATTGATCGCGGGCTTCTCGCCCATACCCTACAAGGTGTTCACCATAGCGGCAGGTACCATGTCACTGTTGTTGCCCGTCTTTGCTATCGCCTCGCTCATCGGTCGCGGATCACGCTTTTTCATCGTCGCCGGCCTGATTCGATGGGGTGGCAGTCGTCTGGAAAAACATGTGCGTGAGTATGTCGAGTGGCTGGGCTGGCTCAGTGTGCTGGCAATCGTGATCGCCATTCTGATATGGAAATGAGCCGGCGAACCAGCTATCTAATAGTCTGTTTTCTTATACTTTTCTCCCTTGCTGGATGTACCGGCCACCGTGGCTCGGCGCCTGTTAGCGACCGGGCCGGTAAGGCCGCTAGCAGCGGGGATAAATGGGTTACCGTACGCAAGGGCGATACCCTGTTTTCGATCTCATT
>JAPHTU010000232.1 GCA_026196145.1 Gammaproteobacteria bacterium | reverse complement strand
GAATTCATTTTATTTGGAAATTTTGTCAAAACCAGGTTATCGTGCAAAAAAAACAGATATTCAACCTTAGTTAGTGTCCATCCGTTTCTTCTGCTTTTAGCCTCCCCCTTCTTTAGAAGGGGGATTGAGGGGGTTGCAAATCAACAACTAAACCCCCTCAGTCCCCCTTTGAAAAACTGTATCTTAGTCACATCTTTTTTGAAGGCCTAGGGGAACTAATTGAGATTTTAAAGATCAGATATACCAACAACAATATCTGGTATTATAATGACACAAAGAGTAAAGACATCTGATTGGGCGAAGAACTTATTTGGTAAGGCTCAACTGGGAGATAAACGATTAACAAACCGCTTGGTTCAAATAACAACCCAGGTAGGTAACCATATAGGAAGTAGCTTAGTGCGTTCATGTGAAGGTGATGAAGCCCAGTTAGAAGGTACTTATCGCTTCATCAGAAATACAAGAGTGAAACCTGAAGCGATTGCAGAGTGTGGGTATCAAGCGACAGCAGATATTGCCCAGAATCATTCCACAGTGCTGGCTTTAGAAGATACGACCAGCTTAAGTTACTCTCACCAAGTGGGCCAATTATTAGGCTCATTAGGCGGCAAGCCCAGCAAAAGTAAGAAGGGTTACTGGGTTCATAATGTGATTATGCTGGATGCAAAAAGTGAACAGACCATTGGTTTAGTCGAACAAAGCTACTGGTCACGAGATTCAAGCACGCACGGTAAAGCGAAGAGACGTAAAACACGAGCTTATGAAGAGAAGGAAAGTTTTAAATGGGAAGCCGCCTCTGAGCGAATAGAAAATCGTTTGGGTGATAAGATGCAAGAGACCATTAGTATCTGTGATAGAGAAGCAGATATTTTTGAATACTTACATTACAAACAACAAAAGTCTCAGCGATTTATAGTGAGAGGCAGCCATAATCGGTTGATAGAAGACAAACAAAGGTACTTATTTGATGAAGCAGATAATGCCGCTGTTTTGGGTCAATATGACATTGATATTCCACAAAAAGGTGGTCGAAAAGCACGAAAGGCGACACTGGAACTGCGGGCCTGTACTGTAAAAATTAATCGCCCTAAAAGGTTATCTGAAGAATGGGATGACATTGAGGTTAATCTTGTTGTTGCACAGGAAATCGGTACTTCTGACAAGGACGGATTAAAATGGTTATTACTCACAAGTGAACCGATTAAAAGCTTTACCAGTGCTCGTCAAGTGACTCGATACTATGAACTGCGCTGGCGCGTAGAAGATTTTCATAAAGCCTGGAAAAGCAGTGGAACTGATGTTGAGGAATTGCGTTTACAACATCCTGACAATATTAAACGAGTTGCAGTGATAATGGCATTTGTTGCGATAAGATTACTACAACTCAGAGAAATTTTTCACCGAGCGCGTACTTGTCCATCTGCAAATGTGAGTTGTGATAAGTTGCTTGAGAAAAATGAATGGCATGCCTTATGGTTTACACATGAGAAAAAGGCATTACCGAAAGAAATCCCTTCAGCAGTTTGGGCATATGAAGCAATAGCAAGACTGGGTGGTTGGACTGACAGCAAACGAACGGGAGTTGTTGGTTGGGCTACCTTGTGGTGTGGTTGGTTTAGGCTTCAAGACCGAGTTGACGGGATGTTAATTGGACTGGCCTCCGCCAAAGAAATTGCCTCTTGAGATAAGATCAAGAGACAGTTCTAAAGAAGGGGGAGGCTAAGAGCAATTTTGCAAATACCACGCACTTATACCAATAAACTTATGTATACCATCATATTCAGCATTATCAGTGTCAGTCTTTTGCTATGGTTCATTATCATTTATAACCGTTTTGTTTCCCTGAGAAATCAAGTGGATGCAGCCTGGAGTGATATCAGTGTGCAACTCAAACGTCGACACGATTTAATACCAAAACTGGTTGAAGTCGTACAGCAATACGCCAGTTATGAGCAAGCCTTGCTCACTAAAGTCACAGAAATAAGAACACAAAGCCAAAAGCTCGAAGACTTAAAAGAT
>JAPHTU010000283.1 GCA_026196145.1 Gammaproteobacteria bacterium | reverse complement strand
GTGATCTTGAAGCCGAGATGGGCTTGCCGTTATGGCAATTTGGTATGCGTACCTTTGCTTTTCAGGACAAGGGCCGCATCATCGCGACCCTGTGCGAACAGGGGATGTGGCGGCTGGTGAAGATATGCGCAAATACGGGTGAGGTGGAACCCATTGCATCGCCTTACAATAGCTTTACATCACTGGTCGCGAATGAGAAATCTGTAGCCGTCATTGCTGCAGGTAGTGAGCGTAGCGATGAAGTAGTGACTATAGACCTGGGCAGCGGACAGTTGCGTGAGCACCTTGAGGGCCATGATTTGCCGGTTGACAAGTCATGGATATCGGTGGCACAGCCGATCAGTTTTTCTGCCAGTCACGGTGAGCAGGCCCACGGCTTTTATTATCCCCCTACCAATCCACATGTCACTGGTGACGAAGATGAAGCGCCACCACTACTAGTGATGACGCATGGCGGCCCGACAGGGGCAACTACTGCCAGTATTAATCTCAAGACACAGTTCTGGACCAGCCGGGGTTTTGCGGTACTTGATGTGAATTACCGCGGTAGTACCGGCTATGGCCGCGCCTACCGTGAAAGGCTTAAAGGCCAGTGGGGCATCTATGATGTAGAGGATGCAGTTGCCGGTGCGAACTATCTGGTGGCACAGGGTAAGGCAGATCCTGAACGACTTGCCATTCGTGGCGGCAGTGCAGGTGGCTATACAACACTGGCGGCGTTGACTTTTACCGATACTTTTCACGCTGGCGCCAGTTACTATGGTATCGGTGACCTGGAATCCCTGGCCAGGGACACACACAAATTTGAGGCACGTTATCTCGATGGTCTGGTGGGTAAGTACCCGCAGCAGCGCGAAATATATGAAGCCCGTTCACCTCTGAATCATGTTGAGCAACTATCCTGCCCGGTAATCTTTATGCAGGGCGAAGAAGATCGGGTAGTACCGCCACAGCAGGCAGAGCAGATGGCTGCGGCCCTGCGCGCAAAGGGTATTGAGGTTGAGCTACTGATGTTTGCCGGCGAGCAGCACGGTTTTCGAAGGGCCGAAACGATAGTGCAGACCCTGGAGTCCGAACTGGTTTTTTACGCCAGGGTATTTAATTTCGACCTTGCGGGTGGAATCAGTCCATAATTCATAAAAAGTGAACCTGTCACAAGAACATGTCTGAAGAAAATACAGATGAATTACTGGATATGCTTGAGCTGCGAGAACGTATCTATCACCTGCGGCAGGAGCACGGTGACCTTGATGCGGCCATCCAGATCATGTCAGAAGATCCGGCGGTTGACCAGTTGAGGCTTAAGCGCATGAAAAAGCGTAAGTTAAACCTGAAGGATATGATTAGCCAGATGGAGAGCCAGTTGATACCGGATATGGATGCCTAGCCCGTATATTTTGCCAGAGGGCGAGATGATCACGCAGATATTTTATTATACAAAGGATTTTCTGAATGAGCGGAATACCGGCCGTATTTTCGATTGAAGAAAATTCTTTGTGGAACAAAAGATCAAGCGAGGGCTTGTCATTCTGGTGAAATATGCGGGCGGGGATAAAGCGTCGCCCTGGGCTGTGTAGTTCAGGCAGGTAACTCAAGGCACAAACCGGCAAGCCGGGGGGATCAGGTGCAAAGAGTAGGAGGTTCTCCACATCCCAGAGCGACGAAACGAATTATCTCTGGACATAAATTTTTGAAATTGACCTTGATCAAATTATAGTGTGTTAGCATCAATGACCAATATGTGGACCCCGTTGCGATATGTCTAAACTGTATCACCATGCCCTGAAGGCAGGGATGAAGATTGCCAATTTCAATATTACCCGCATCCTCGGAGTGGGCGGGTTTGGTATTACCTATCAGGCCTATGATGAAGACCTTGAACGCGATGTGGCTATTAAGGAGTATTTCCCGTCTTCTCTGGCGCTGCGCAATGCAGACGGCCTGACGATTTCACCGCGTGACGATGGTGATGTTGAAACCTACGAATACGGTCTGAATCGCTTCCTGGATGAGGCCAAAACGCTGGCCAAATTTAACCAGCCGAATATTGTGCGTGTCACCCAGTTTCTGAAGTTGAATAACACGGCCTACCTCATCATGGATTACGAGGAGGGCGAATCACTATTGCTGCAACTTAAAAAACAGGTGACGCTGGATGATCGTCGCATAATGGAAATTATCATGCCCATACTGGAAGGTTTGCAGGCGGTGCATGCCAAGCAGTTTCTGCATCGCGATATCAAACCGGCAAATATCTTTATCAACAGTGAAGGCAGACCGGTATTGCTGGATTTTGGTTCAGCCAGGCTCGCGGTGCAGGACCGGGAAATGACGGCAATTGTGACACCGGGTTATGCCCCGCAGGAGCAGTATTTCGGCAAGGAAAAGCAGGGTCCGTGGACGGACCTGTATGCAATTGGCGCTACCATCTTTCACTGTATTACCGGAATGAAACCCTCTCCTGCGCTGGACCGCATGAATGCGATCAAGAGCAGCAATAATGATCCGATTGAGTTGTTGCTGGCGCAGGCCAATGTTAACTGCCACCAGTCGATTATCGATCTGATGCTAAAGCTGATGTCGCCGGAAATTAATGACAGGCCACAGACTGCCGCGGTTGCATTGGAATTGTGCCGGAGGATCTGGGACGAGCTCAATGCCGAGGGATTGGATATCGACTGGGATGAGGACTTTTTGAACGCGGTCGAACAGGTGCTGGTCGAAAAACGGGTGGATAATGCGCATGAAATTCTGCAACAGGCGCAACAGAACGCACACAGTGTGCGCGAGATGGCCAACCAACTGGCAGAAAACATGAGTACGGATGAAGACAAGACCGAGTTGCTGGAAAAGACGGTACTACTGGAAAAGACAGTGTTGTTGGAAAAGACGCAGCTGCTCTCACAGCCGGCAGCAGCTGAGGAAGAGGAGCATTCGCATGCAGATGAGACATCTGACCTGCCGTTATATGAAATCCTGCGTCGTACCGAGACCTTATTGGCTACCATTATCGGTCCCCAGGCAAAGAACTATGTGAAGGCGGTTGCCCGCAAGGCAGAAACCCGCGAGGATTTCTACAGCCAGTTGCTGGCGCAGCTGGACGATGAGGAGTACCGGCAGGAATTCATTGCCGGTGTAAAGGCCTTTGACAAGAAGGTAGTATTTTAACCAGCAATACCT
>JAPHTU010000073.1 GCA_026196145.1 Gammaproteobacteria bacterium | reverse complement strand
TGCGGCACGGCGGGTACTGACAAGACCCTCATATCGAAGTCTGGCCAGATGCTGGGACAGGGTCGTCTGACGCAGGCCAACCAGCGATTCCAACTCGCGCACCGTCTTTTCGCCTTCCACCAGATTGCATAAAATCAGCAGGCGATGCTCGTTAGACATAGCTTTCAGCAGGCTCGAGGCCTCCTGCAAATTAGATTTAATCGAATCTGTATTCATAGAACCGGTTATTATTCAGCACGAACGATGTTCAGTATATCATGATAATCTAATATAGGTACCCCTTATTTTTTATTATTTTTGAATTTTCTTCGGTATTTCATTGGCCGTGCGTTAATCATAGAGTGACATTGACGCCAAGTTCGATATAATTCGCGCGCTTTAATAATAGTGTTGTTGAGTTGGTGGGCCTTCAGGCCCATTTTTTTTGTACTGAATTTATGCCGGGGTAGATCAATGAATCCAGTGGCCAGACGAGTGGCAGACCTGATTGATCCGGTAATCGCCAGTTTGGGGTATGAGCTGGTCGGTGTCGAATATGGTGATCAGGGTAGAGGCATGCTTCTACGCATATATATTGATCATGAAGACGGCATAAAGCTGGATGACTGTGTTGCCGTCAGCCGTCGGGTAAGTGCACTACTGGATGTTGAGGATTTGATTGCCGGGCACTATGAGCTCGAGGTGTCCTCTCCGGGACTGGATCGGCCGCTATTTAGCGAGGCGCACTACCAGCAGTATTTGTCACACAAGGTCAAAATTGTGATGGCGATACCGCAGATGGGAAGAAAACGTTTTACCGGAATACTGAAAAATATCTCGGATGGAATGGTCGAGGTAGAAGTTGATAACGAGATTTATGATTTACCGTTTGCCGAAATCGCAAGCGGCAGGTTGGTACCCGAGATTTAAGCGTCGGGATTAAGAGTGAGAGAGTAAAGGTCAGGAGTAGTTAAGGAATGAACAAAGATATCCTGTTGGTTGTAGATGCCGTTTCCAATGAGAAGGGTGTTGCCAAAGAAATCATATTTGATGCCATGGAGGCTGCGTTGGCTTCTGCGACCAAGAAAAGGAGTCGTGAAGATATCGAAGTCCGTGTGGAAATTGATCGCGCCTCTGGTGACTACGAGACTTTTCGTCGCTGGGAGGTGGTAGAAGATTGTGATGAGGATGGTCAGACCTTGACAGAACTGGAATTTCCGGCACGCCAGCTGTTCCTGCGTGACGCAGTCGAGCAGGCTGACGAAATTGCCGTCGGTGATTTTATTGAAGAGCCAATGGAATCCGTCGAGTTTGGTCGTATTGCGGCGCAGACGGCCAAGCAGGTAATGGTTCAGAAGGTGCGGGAAGCCGAGCGTGCCATGGTAGTGGATGAGTATGAGGACCGTGTCGGCGAACTGGTGATGGGTATTGTTAAACGGGTAGAGCGTGGCAGTGCCATACTTGATCTGGGCAATAATGCCGAGGGTTATGTTGCCAAGGACGAGATGATCCCAAGGGAAGCAATTCGCACGGGAGACCGCGTGCGTGGTTACCTGAAGGAAGTGCGTTCGGAACAGCGTGGACCACAGCTGTTTATTTCCCGTATCTGTCCGGAATTTCTGATTGATTTATTCAAGCTGGAGGTACCTGAAATCGGCCAGGGAATGATCGAAATCAAGGGTGCCGCACGTGACCCTGGAGCACGCGCCAAGATTGCGGTGCAGTCCAAGGATGCGCGCATTGATCCTGTCGGTGCATGTGTCGGTATGCGCGGTTCGCGTGTTCAGGCTGTCTCCAACGAGCTGTCAGGCGAGCGGGTTGACATCATCCTGTGGGATGAGAACCCCGCACAGTTTGTCATCAATGCCATGGCGCCGGCGGAGGTTGTCTCGATCGTGGTTGATGAAGATTCACATTCCATGGATGTCGCAGTCGCAGAAGACAAACTGGCAGAGGCCATCGGCCGCGGTGGCCAGAATGTTCGCCTTGCCTGTCAGCTGACCGGCTGGGACCTCAATGTGATGAGCGAATCGGATGCCATGGAGAAAAGTGAGGTGGAGGCACAGAAGGTGCAGGTCCAGCTCATGGAGCAACTGGATGTTGATGAAGATGTTGCCCTGATCCTGGTGCAGGAAGGTTTTTCCTCGGTTGATGAAGTTGCCTATGTGCCAGCACAGGAACTATTGGCAGTAGAGGAGTTTGATGAGGAGATTGTTGAAGAGCTTCGTCAACGGGCACGTGATTACCTGTTGACCCAGGCCATCGCCAACGAAGAGGTCCTGGGAACCGGGCCGGCCAGTGATTTGTTGTCACTGGAAGGGATGGATGAGGCGATTGCTATACAGCTTGCGGGAATAGGCATCAAGACGCAGGAAGACCTTGCCGAACAGTCAGTGGATGACCTGATGGATGAGATCGATATTGATAAAGACCTGGCTGGTGCGCTGATTATTGCAGCACGTGCGCCCTGGTTTGAGAATGCAGAAGCAGAAGCGGAGGCAGATGCCTGATGTCGGGAGTTAGCGTAAAACAATTGGCCGATTTGGTCGGGACACCTGTCGAGAAATTACTCGAACAGTTGTCCGAGGCCGGCCTGAATATGAGCAGCGCCGATGACCCGGTTTCTGATGATGAGAAAATGCAGTTGCTGAATCATCTGCGTGCCGGCAGGGGTTCTCAAAAACTTGGGTCTGGCAGCGGCAAAAAGATCACGCTAAAAAGAAAATCAACCAGTGAATTGCGTCAGGGTAAAAGCGGTTCTGTCAGCGTGGAAGTCAGGAAGAAGCGGACCTACGCCAAGCGCAGTGAGATTGAAGAACAGCAGCCAGAAGAGCCAGTAGAGGAACCAGTAGAAGCGGAATCTGTCGAGCAGCAGTCTGAACCAGCAGCGCCTACGCCCGAAGAAATTGCGGCGAAGGAAGCGGAAGAGGCGGCACGTTTAAAAACCGAATCCGAGCTATCAAGGGCTAAGGCAGAAGCAGAGGCAATGGCTGAAGCCGGCGTTGCCGCCAAGATGCGTGAAGCGGCTGAAAAGGCCAAGGCCAAAAAACAGGCAGAAGAGGAAGAGCGCAAAAAAGCAGAGGCTGCTCGTGAAAAGGCCAAAAAGAAAAGTAAGCAATCCGGCGGTGAGTCCCGTTATGGTCGTCAGCAGTTACATGTTGCAGGCGGTGCCGATTCAAATCGTCGCAGGAAGAAGAAGCGCCCGCGTACGGCAACAATTACATCAGATTCAGCGCAGGCTTTTGAGAAGCCGGTAGCGCCTATCGTCCGTGATGTTTCCATCCCGGATACCATTACCGTAGGTGAGCTGGCCCAGAAGATGGCGGTCAAGGCAGGCGAAGTCATCAAGGTCATGATGAACCTGGGAACGATGGCCACAATCAACCAGGTGATAGACCAGGATACTGCGGCCGTTGTAGTTGAGGAGATGGGGCACAATATTGTACTGGTCAGTGATTCTGATTTTGAGAACGAATTGCTGGTGCCAACTGTGGAGAATGTCGAGCTGGTTGAACGTCCACCTGTCGTCACGATTATGGGCCATGTAGACCACGGTAAAACCTCATTACTGGACTATATCCGTCGTACCAAGGTTGTTGATGGTGAGGCGGGTGGTATTACCCAGCATATTGGTGCATACCACGTTGAAACAGACAAGGGCATGATCACCTTTCTGGATACACCCGGGCATGCTGCATTTACCGCTATGCGTGCACGTGGTGCGGATGTTACCGATATCGTTATTCTGATTGTTGCTGCGGATGATGGTGTGATGCCACAAACCAAGGAAGCCATCATGCATGCGAAGGCGGCCAATGTGCCGCTGATCGTTGCCATCAACAAGATTGATCGTGAAAGTGCCGATCCGGACCGGGTGAAAAACGAGCTGGTTGCCGAGGAAGTCGTGCCTGAAGAATGGGGCGGCGAGAATATCTTCGTCAATATTTCTGCCAAGACCGGACAGGGTATCGATGACCTGCTGGATACGATTTTATTACAGTCAGAATTACTTGAACTGAAGGCAACCGACCAGGGTCCGGCCAGGGGTGTGGTGGTTGAAGCCAGTCTGGACAAGGGGCGTGGCCCGATTGCAACCCTGCTGGTTCAGGAAGGTACCTTGCGCAAAGGTGATATAGTACTGAGCGGCAAGGAATATGGCCGTGTACGTGCCATGTTTAATGAAAGTGGTATGGAAGTTGACGAAGCGGGTCCTTCCATGCCGGTTGTAGTACTGGGTCTTGCCGGTACACCGGATGCCGGTGACAACATGCTGGTGGTGGCAGATGAGAAGAAGGCGCGTGAAGTTGCCAGCCATCGCTATAGCAAGCAACGTGAGCATGAACTGGCGCAGCACAAGGCCGCCAAGCTTGAGAATGCCTTTGCCGAAATGAGCGAAGGTGATGTGAAAACACTAAATATTCTCGTCAAGGCGGATGTGCAGGGTAGTGCCGAGGCACTCAGGGATTCGTTTACCAAACTCTCCACTGATGAAGTCAAGATTAACGTGGTAGCGGCAGGTGTTGGCGGGATTAATGAGTCAGATACCAATCTGGCTGTTACCTCAAATGCCTTTGTTATCGGTTTTAACGTGCGTGCGGATGCCTCTGCGCGTCGTGTCGCCTCGGAAGAGGGTATCGATATCCGTTATTACAGCATCATTTATGAAGCCATTGACGATATCAAGCTGGCCATTGCCGGACTGCTCGGACCGGAGATTCGTGAAGAAATCATCGGCCTGGCCGAGGTCAAGGATGTCTTTCGTTCGTCCAAATTCGGCACCGTTGCCGGCTGCATGGTGGTTGAGGGCGTTATCCGCAAGACCAACCCGGTGCGTGTGCTGCGTGATAATGTCGTCATACATGAAGGTGCACTGGATTCACTGCGACGGGTCAAGGACGATGTGAATGAAGTCAAGTCCGGTACTGAATGTGGTATTGGTGTTCAGGATTACACCGATATTCAGGTTGGAGATCATATCGAGGTCTTCGAACGTACAGAAATCGCCAGAACAGTATAACCAAGTACTGTAGGCACAGTTGGTAGATAATCATGCCGCGAGAATTTAGTCGCACGCGTCGTGTCGAGGAGCAGTTACGCCGGGACCTGGCAGAGCTGATTCGCCACGAAATCAAGGAGCCTGGTCTGGGGATGATCAGTATCGCCGAGATCAGGGTCAGCCCGGATCTTAATTATGCACAGGTCTATGTCAGTATCCTGCAGGATGATGAGGATATTATCGACTACAGTCTGGAGACCCTACGGGCATACGCAGGAAAACTACGCAGCCTGCTGGGTAAGCGTATGCACATTCGCAGGGTGCCGGAGCTGGTTTTTATCTATGACGATTTGATCCAGCGCGGCACGGCGCTTAGTCATGTAATAGAAGAGGCGGTTGAAGAAGATCACAAGAAAGCTGACCAGTACCATACAAAACCAGGCGATAGTGAGGAAGATAATGGGTAGACGGCGCCGTCCCCGAGGTCGTGATATACAGGGCATTTTGTTGTTTGATAAGCCCGATGGTATGTCATCAAACAAGGCACTGCAGGAGGTCAAGCACCTGTTTTTTGCCCAGAAGGCAGGACATACCGGGAGTCTGGATCCCCTGGCAACAGGGTTGCTGCCGATCTGTTTTGGTAATGCGACACGTGTCTCCAGTTTCTTGCTGGATGCCGACAAACGCTATGATGTTGTCTGTCAGTTGGGGGCGACCACCACTACAGGTGATGCCGAGGGTGAGATAGTACAGACACGAGAGGTAGCTGAACTCGATCCAGCCGAAGTAGATGAGCTGCTGCAGGGAAAATTCACCGGCACGATCAGCCAGATACCGCCCATGCATTCTGCCCTGAAACACAAGGGTCAGCGCCTGTATGACCTGGCGCGCAAGGGTATTGAAGTTGAGCGTGAGCCACGGCAGGTCAATATCTATTCCCTCGAGCTGCTGTTACTGGAAGCTGATTCCATGCAGTTGAGAATACACTGTAGCAAGGGCACCTATGTGCGTACGCTGGTTGAAGATATAGGTGAAGCGTTAGGAACAGGTGCCTATGTCAAGGCATTACGCAGGACTTCAGTCGGGCCATTCGAAAAACCTGAAATGATTACGCTGGAGCAGTTGCAGCACATCAAGGAAACGGATGTGAAGTCGCTGGACAAGTTATTGCTGCCGGCGGAAACGGCCCTGCAACAGTACCCGGATATTCACCTGGATGCCGATTCTACCTTTTACATGCGCCAGGGGCAGGCCATTCAGGTGCCAAAGGCGCCTACCAGTGGTTGGGTGCGATTGTATGATGGCGATGACCGGTTTATGGGCATGGGGGCGATTCAGGATGACGGAAAAGTGGCCCCCAAGCGGCTGTTTTCCTGAATGACGAGAAGTCTGTCGGACTTAGGATGATTCTACTGTGACGATGTGAAATCGGTCCATTTCTTCGATCTTTATCGTTGCGTAGAATAACTATGCGCCTCAAAAGATCGAAAAACTGTCCTCGATTTCACGCTCGTCTCGCTACGAACCCCTAAATCCGACAGACTTCTGGAGAAATCGCCAATTTGGCAATAAAACCGTCAAGTTGTTGATATTTTATAGGGTTTTTTGCTTGTTACGCCCAGTTCATGCGGCTACAATACGCGGCCTATTTTAGGCGGTACTAATGTAGTTGGTACCGCGATCAATGAAGATTTAGTTTGAGTGAGAAGGGTCTCACGCAGGAGATTGACAGATGGCACTAAGTGCACAACAAAAGAGTGACGTCGTAGCTGAATACCAGCGCGGCACTGGCGATACAGGCTCACCTGAGGTTCAGGTTGCATTGCTGACGACTGATATCAAGGCACTCGGTGGCCATTTCGCGGATCATAATCATGACCATCACTCACGTCAGGGTTTGTTACGCAAGGTTAATCAGCGTCGCAAGTTACTGGACTACCTGAAGAAAAAAGACACCAAGCGCTATCAGGATCTGATCGCGCGTCTGGGATTGCGTCGCTAATCCCGGAACCGGATATTTATAGAGCCCACTGCCAGTGGGCTCTTTTATTTGCGAATCAACATTTATCAATTTTTAGCATTTATATTGGAAGGGAAAGCCAGTGAACCCCATAAAAAAATCTTTTCAGTTCGGTGACAAATCAGTCACGATCGAAACCGGTGAAATAGCACGCCAGGCAAATGGTGCCGTTTTCGTTAATATCGAAGATACCGTTGTCATGGTGACCGTCGTTGGTGATACGACTGACGCGCAACGTGATTTCTTTCCCTTGACTGTGGATTACCAGGAAAAGGTTTATGCCGCCGGTCGTATTCCGGGTGGCTTTTTCCGTCGTGAAGGTCGTCCTGCCGAAAAGGAGACACTGACCTGTCGTCTGATCGATCGTCCGATTCGTCCGCTATTCCCCAAGGGTTTTGCCAGTGAAGTGCAGGTTATTGCCCAGGTTGTTTCCCTGAATCCTGAAATTGATCCTGATATCCCCGCGTTGATTGGTACCTCTGCCGCATTGGCGATTTCAGGCTTGCCGTTTAACGGCCCTGTTGGTGCTGCCCGTGTGGGTTACAAGGATGGCCAGTATCTGCTGAACCCGACCATGAGTGAGACTGCCGAATCTGATCTGGATCTGGTAGTGGCCGGCACAGAGAGTGCGGTATTGATGGTGGAGTCAGAAGCCAACATGCTGTCCGAGGAAGTCATGCTGGGTGCCGTGATGTATGGGCATGAACAATTTCAGGTCGTCATCAATGCGATCAAGGAATTGGCTGCCGAGGTAGGTACACCTGCAATGGAATGGACGCCGCCTGCAGTCGATGAAGACCTGGCCGCAGCAGTTAGTGAAGCAGCGGAAGCGGGTATTGCCGACGCCTACCAGATTGCCGACAAGATGGAGCGTTATGGCAAGATCAATGAAGTAACCGCAGCCGTTACCGCCAAGCTTTGTGAAGGTGATGAGCCGCGCTGGTCAGAGAATGATATCTACGGTGCGCTGGATAAAGTGAAAAAGAAAGTAGTCCGCGGTCGTATCCTTGCGGGTGAAAAGCGTATCGATGGTCGTGATACCTCAACCGTTCGTCCTATTACCGTTCGTACCGGTGTCTTGCCCCGTACGCATGGCTCTGCGCTGTTTACCCGAGGTGAAACCCAGGCTATGGTTGTTACGACTTTGGGTTCCGGTCGTGATGCACAGATTATTGATGCCCTGGAAGGTACTCGTAAAGACCCCTTCATGCTGCATTACAACTTTCCTCCTTTCTGTGTCGGTGAGACCG
>JAPHTU010000261.1 GCA_026196145.1 Gammaproteobacteria bacterium | reverse complement strand
CTGTTGTTGTTGCTGTTGTTGTTGCTGTTGCTGTTTCAGTTGTTCCTCAACCAGCTTGCGATTATGTATAGCATCCTCGTGCTCAGGCTGTTGCTCAATGGCCTGGTCATAGGCCTTGAGCGCTTCTTTCAGCTTGCCTATTCTGGCAAGGGTATTACCTTCATTGTAACGGGCATCCGCACCTTCCAGTGACTGAAAATCCTGCAGCGCCTGTTCAAAGTTATCTGACTGGTAGTTGGCGCTGGCCCGCCATGCGGGGTCTTTAAATTGTTGTGCTGCCTCGCTGATTTTCTCCTGCTGAAATAATTGTTGTGCACGCTGGTCCGGGGTTTGCCACAGGTCACGCCATTCGAACGCCTGCGCTGGTTGTGGCAGTGGCAACAGGATGACGCAGGCAAGGATTAGTATGCCACGACGAAATGCCAGTGGCGCCAGCAGGATAAGTGGTAG
Source organism: Gammaproteobacteria bacterium (assembly GCA_026196145.1). Classification (GTDB taxonomy): domain Bacteria; phylum Pseudomonadota; class Gammaproteobacteria; order JAJDYQ01; family JAJDYQ01; genus JAJDYQ01. The sequence continues at coordinate 1,886 of JAPHTU010000261.1, read as the reverse complement.
CAGCAACCATGGCCCGGCTTCCCGCCAGCGGTCGGTGGTCATGTCTTCTGTGTCGATAACAGAATCCTCGCTAGTGCCAACATCAGCGATATCGAGTTGGCGTATGTCACTATCACTCCCTGAGATCGTGGCGTATCGACCTTTGCCGGTTGATGCTATGCGCCGTAGGTTGGTGCTATCCAGCCTTGGAACGACGATTTCGCCGTCAGAATTTTTCAGCATGCCACCCCCGACGGGAATGGGTGCACCTGCTGCAGTCCCTACACCAAGGATAGATAATTGATAACCGGCCTTTAGCAGGTTTTGCGCGGCCTCAATGCCGCGGGCGGTTTGCATTTCATCGGTGATGAGCAGCACCTGCCCCCGTGTTTGACTGGCCTGTTTGAGTAACTGGTTTGCCATCTCCAGTGCTATGTCGGCGCGGCTGCCCTGCACGGGTACCAGGTCAGTAGTCAGCGCCGGCAGTTGGGAAAGTATAGTGTCATCATCATCGGTTAATGGTGTTACCGTAAAGGCATCGGCGGCATATACGATTAGTGCGGTCTGGCCTTCCTGTCTGGCCTTTAGAATGTCCGCGATCTTGAAACGTGCACGCTGCAGGCGTGAGGGTTTTATGTCCTGCGCGTCCATGGATTTTGACAGATCCAGCACCAGTACCAGTGCGGCATCATTGCGAAAGATGGGTTGTGGCAGACGCTCCCAGGTGGGGCCCGCCATGGCAATACAGGCGAGTATTCCGCCCAGTGTCACTAGCATAACCGGCCAGTAACGGCCCCGGGAGGCGTCGCCTTCCAGCAGGTAGGGCAGTAACTCGGGATCAACGACCTTGCGCCAGCCGGATTTTTGCACGCGTAAACGCCACAGCATGGTCGATAATAGCAGCAGCGGGATGATGGCCAGTAACCACTCCGGTCTGAGAAAGTGCAACATGGAAAGGTCGAAGCTCATGATCGACCTCGGCCAGTTAGCAAGCTAAGCAGTACCAGCCCGGACAGTATGAGGCCGCCGCCCAATGGCCAGAAAAACAGAGCCTGTCGTGGCCGGTAGGTTCTGGCATCGCTTTCTATCGGCTCCATCGAGTCAATGAGTTTGTATACCTCGTCAAGCTCCTGCGTGTTGCTGGCATGAAAGTAACGTCCGCCGGTTTCCTTGGCGATTAGTGCCAGGGTCTTTTCATCGATTCCCGATCTTGTCCCCCTGAGCATGCCAAAGAAACTGTTGCCGGATCGTTTGTCGGGCCCGATGCCAATGGTGTAGATCTTCAGGTTTTCCTGGGCAGCCAGCTGGGCCGCTTTCAGAGGTGAGATTTGACCGGCGGTATTTTCACCGTCGGTCAACAGTATCAGGATGCTGTCGCCGGCCTTGTCACGCAGGCGCTTGATGGCAAGCCCGATGGCGTCACCGATAGCCGTTTTCTCTCCTGCGATATTGATCAGTGCTTCATACAACAAGGTGACTACGGTCTGGCGGTCGAAGGTTAGCGGGGTCTGCAGATAGGCCTGCGTACCGAACAGGATCAAGCCGACGCGATCGCCGGTGCGCTGCTTGATGAATTCGCCCGCGACCACCTTGGTGGCGGTGAGTCGATCGACACGTTGGTTGTCCAGCACGAAGTCCTCCTGCTGCATGCTGCCGGACAGGTCTACCGCCAGCATGATGTCACGTCCCTTAACCGGTAATTCAACCGGGTCGCCGTACCACATTGGTCGTGCGGTGGCACCAACCAGCGCCAGCCATGCCAGCGCAGCTACAAACAGTAACAGCATATGTCCTGCCTGAGTCAGGCCCTGTTGATGTGCCGGGTCGCTGAAATCATCAATAAAGGGTACCTTGAGAGCAGCCTGCTGGGCGGTTGCGGGCTTGCCGAGCCATCGAATCAGCAGGGG
>JAPHTU010000050.1 GCA_026196145.1 Gammaproteobacteria bacterium | reverse complement strand
GTAATCTCGATCCATGGTCCCCGTACCGACATTCACTTCCGGATTTTCTAACGGATCCGCTTCAGGCCCATCAGGCCCTTCCCGCTTATGGTTGTAGCTATGCAGGTCAAACGCTACAAATAGGCCATGCTGCTCAGCCTTTTCTGAAAATACCTGACGGGTGGCTTCATAGAATTCATCATACACTGCACGTGAACGCTCAATCACCTCTTCGGGTAACGGATGTTTCCAGATATTAAGACCCCAGGCGTCGTCAGGGGTCAAATAAACAGCTTCTTCTCGCGGTCGATTCAGGTCAACCTCAAAGCGGGAACGCCGCATCAAAATATGAGTAGGAAGGGCTGCTGCCCATTCGTTGGTATAAGGATCTTCTTCACGCAACCGAGAGTCTTCATCCAGCGCCATCAGTTGGGCCACTTCTTCTCTAAGTTCGTGGCCACCATGGTTCGCTACCGCAATCAAAGGTCCTTCGCCTACATTGACATCCAGAACCTTGCTCATCTTTAAATTACCATCAAATTATCATTTGATATCAAGTATACTCTTATATGAAATATAGCAAGCTAAATTAGCTGGACATAGATCAACTACCCGCAATATTCCCTTCCTGGAGAACTAATATATTTCTTAAGCAGCCCCATAAAATATATCTTTTGCCCCAAACTCTTTATCCACTAATTTACAGCCTTTCTTCGAAGGTTTCCTGAATCACTAAAGTTACGCCAGTTCGCAATAGTCAGTCCACGCTAGACTCTATTCCTCTTCGTCATAAACTAGCTCAGCGCCACAATCTGGGCATTTAAATGGTGTCTGTGCATTTTGTTCATAAAGGTGACGGGGAAAGCAGCCAAAGCTACAATCTGGGCAACGCCAAATGCCGATAATAAAATTACCGTATTTTGCACGATCTATCGCTTCGTCAGGACTATTATTCTGGTCAGCCATATCTTCCCCAATTCTTTGCTAGATGTTGGATGCAATTCAACAGGCCAATAGGTTACTACTGCTTGTTTTTAACCTTCTTTTTCATCCGCTTACGCATTAAGTAAGATTTGCCGGGGTCGACTAAATAGTGTCCCTTCATGGCCGTGCGTCCGATAAGCATTCGAAATCCCATCGTGTCCCGGTTTGTCAGTGTGACTTCGGCGGAATGTACTGTATCCCCGATAGCGATCCCGGTTTCTATGACATAACGAAGCTCGCTATGACCGCCTGAATCTCGCACTTCCCGTTCGTCAAGAAGCGGTGCCTGGCATTCAATCACTTCATCCAGGTCACGCTGCTTGGGATGAATACTGAATCTCACTAGCTTCGTGCCAGAGGTTTCATCTAACCGAACATCAAAAGCATGTAATGCCGATGTTCTTGCGCCCGTATCAACTTTCGCCTTGATGCGCCCAATACCTAATTCCGGAAGTGATACCCACTCTCGCCATCCGAGCACTTCAGGCATTTCCAGACGACTCCGTATGAGTAACCTCGGTATCTGGCAACTCCAGAACCTTGGGCTGGCGACGACGGCGTGTTCGAGCCGGCACCATGCCCCGCATTGACTCAAGTTTGCCGAAACACAACAATTTATCCTCCGCTTCCAGAACGCGATCCAGCTTCGGATTGGGAATTACCTTGTTTGCTCGGTACAACGTCAGCACATTGAGATCCTTTGCTGACAGGTCTATATCAGAAATTGTTTTACCCACGTAGTCCGATCCTTCGGGCACATATATCTCGCTAACACCGTAACCCTTGCTAACCGTGAGCCTCTGCCGGATGTCAATTTCCGGAAATTCAACCTGTGCGGCAATGTAGTCAATGATTGCGCCCGCGACGTCCAGCTGTGTGCACGTTTCTATACCTTCCAGGCCGGGAGATGAGTTCACTTCCATTATTTGAGGACCTGTCGCACTCTCCAGCATATCTACGCCCGCTACCCTCAACCCCAATATCTGCGATGCGCGAATAGCAGCTTCTATATACTCATCCGGGAGTTCAACAGGCTCGGCAACGCCGCCCCGGTGAACATT
>JAPHTU010000281.1 GCA_026196145.1 Gammaproteobacteria bacterium | reverse complement strand
TAACAATGTAAGAGTTAAAGGCGAGCCACCTGACTCCCAGCCATTGCTGGTGACACTGCTTATCCACTGGTTCCCGTTATTGCTGATTATCGGTTTATACCTGTTCTTTATGCGCCAGATGCAGGGCGGTGGCGGCAAGGGCGGTGCCCTATCGTTTGGTAAAAGCAAACACAAGATGTTTGGTGAAGATCAGGTAAAAATCACATTTAATGATGTTGCCGGTGTGGAAGAAGCCAAGGAAGAGGTTTTCGAGCTGGTTGAATTCCTCAGAGATCCGTCCAAGTTTCAGAAGCTGGGTGGCAGTATCCCGCGTGGCGTCCTCATGGTGGGTTCACCGGGTACCGGTAAAACCCTGCTGGCCAAAGCCATTGCAGGCGAGGCCAAGGTGCCATTTTTTAGTATTTCCGGTTCAGATTTTGTCGAAATGTTTGTCGGTGTCGGCGCATCCCGTGTACGCGACATGTTTGATCAGGCCAAGAAACATTCGCCCTGCATCATCTTTATCGATGAAATAGATGCAGTAGGTCGCCACCGTGGTGCCGGTCTCGGTGGCGGACATGATGAGCGTGAGCAGACACTAAACCAGTTGCTGGTTGAAATGGATGGTTTTGAAGGCGGTGAAGGTGTCATCGTCGTTGCTGCGACCAACCGCCCGGATGTGCTGGATCCCGCATTACTGCGCCCGGGGCGTTTTGATCGTCAGGTGGTTGTACCGCTGCCGGATGTTCGTGGACGTGAACAAATCCTTAAAGTGCATGCCCGTAAGGTTGCCTTGCAAGATGATACGCCGCTGCAATTGATTGCACGCGGTACTCCGGGATTCTCCGGGGCGGACCTGGCCAACCTGGTCAATGAGGCCGCCCTTTTTGCCGCACGTGCAAACAAGAAAAATGTCGATATGGAAGACTTTGAGAAGGCCAAAGACAAGATCATGATGGGTGCAGAACGCCGTTCCATGGTGATGTCTGAGGCGGAAAAGAAGCTTACGGCCTACCATGAAGCGGGCCACGCCATCGTTGGGCGTCTGGTACCTGACCATGACCCGGTCTACAAGGTCACCATTATTCCCCGTGGCCGCGCCCTGGGTGTGACCATGTTTCTGCCAGAAGAGGATCGTTACAGCCATTCCAAGCGGCGGTTGACCTCATCTATTTGTAGCCTGTTTGGTGGTCGTATTGCTGAAGAGATTATTTTCGGTGCCGATCATGTGACCACAGGCGCCTCAAACGATATCGAGCGCGCGACCGACATCGCCAGGAACATGGTGACCAAGTGGGGGCTCTCCGAAAAGATGGGCCCACTGGCCTATGGTGAGGACGATGGCGAGGTATTTCTTGGCCATTCAGTGACTCAGCACAAGGCCATGTCAGACCGTACTGCTCAGGAAATTGATAGCGAGATTCGTACCCTGATTGATGGCTCTTACGGTGAGGCTGAGCGCCTCCTGAAAGATAATGAAGACAAGCTGCATACCATGGCTGATGCGTTACTGAAGTACGAAACCATCGACAGTGACCAGATCGATGCCATTATGGCGGGTAAAGAGCCAGGACCTCCCAAGGACTGGACTGATACTGAGACACCGCCAAAGGCCTCAGGCGGTGGCGATACTGAACCGTCACCCAAGAAAGATGATTCAGGCAAGCCAATCGGTGGGCCTGCAGGGCAACACTAAATTAACGTGAATGCTTATTAACAGGCACCGGCTAATCCCGGTGCCTTTATGGTCAGGATGACCGGTATGTCGCGGGTGCATGGATGCACAGGAGCGACGTTATCTCTTCTTAAATAATCACAATGAATAGTACTGCAAGACCCAGGGTAATGGGGATCTTGAATGTTACCCCGGACTCATTTTCTGATGGTGGCTACTATCTGTCGACTGAACAGGCAATAGAGCATGTATCCAGTATGCTTGAGGAGGGGGCTGATATCATCGATATCGGTGGCGAATCAACCCGACCCGGCGCATCGGCCGTTACGATTGATGAAGAACTTCGGCGTATCGTACCGGTGATTGAGGCAATACGTTCACAAAGC
>JAPHTU010000127.1 GCA_026196145.1 Gammaproteobacteria bacterium | reverse complement strand
TGGTACTGCAGCCAGGTTATTGATATTGACTTCGATAAGGTCTGTCCAGCGGTTTTGCGGGGCAAACTCCTCCAGATAAATCGCTGCTGCTGCACCGATAGGAAATGAAAGCAGCAGAGTCACTATTAACATGTACATGGTGCCCATGAGTGCGCTGTGTATGCCAGCCAATTCCGGTTCACGGGAATCACCGGCGGTAAATAACGTGGTATTGAAACGTTTATGAATTCGTCCATCGTCCAGTAATGACAACAGGATGGCGGCCTGTGCATCCTTGACCCGCCTTTCGGACTGTGGTGTTTCAAGCTCAATGATTTTCCAGTCATCTGCATTGCCACCATCCAGCTTCACCGGCACCAGCACCTGTCCGCTTGCCTGCTGCTCACCCACCTCTTCCAGCCTGATATAACCACCATTAACTGCAATCAAATAACTTGGCATATCGGCAGACAGGGCCTCGCGGGCCTTTGACATCTGCAATTGTGACTTGAGGGTTTGCAGCTCATTGGCGAATATCTTCAACTCACTCTCATGCTGCTCTATATAAATAGCCGTATCATCCATCTGCTCTTTTACCCGCTCCGCCTGCTCATATTTTCCGATATGGGTAAATTCATCATGTTGCTGCTGGAGTTGATTCAGTTCTTCAATCCTTGAGGCTTTCTGCTCTTGCTTTATTGACTGTTGGTCTTCGATATCGTGTCTTTGATCATGCAGATGTTGCTTGAGTACATCACCTATACGTGAGAATTCCATGCCATCGGTTTTCAAAACAGCCTGCTTGCCATTCACAGAAACTGACAGGGATTTCTCCGGTACAGACCTGGAAATAGGTGTGATATGACCCTTGAAGAACATGTCGGCATCATCATCCATTGGCACCCAGACTTTTGCCGTGGTTCCAATCAAGTCGGGATTGTCCATGACCTGCTCACGTAACTGGAACGCGGCACCACTACTTGCCAATTTATATAATGCGCGCTTTTCTTTACGCTTTTTTACACTGGGAAACATTTCGCGTAGGCTGGCCTTGACTACTCCTGCGTAATCACCGGCCGACAGGCTATCAATATCGCGTGAACCATCTGCCGTAATGAGCGTTTCATCATAATGAATATCCAACTCGACATATGTCTGTAAAAATGCGCCATAGCCCTTACCCACAATGCTAAACAACAGGATCGCCAGAAAAACAAAACCGGACAGAATGGATATCTGACCAATCCGACGAAAGCGACGCTCTGCTGTATATCGCTTGTCCAGTCCGCTACGTATCTTGTCGATAGTCTTCACGGTTTTTTTCTTGTTACCGTCAGTCATACTGTTCTCTGTACTTACGCACCACGTGCAGCGCGATAATGTTCAATATCAGTGTCGTAGCAAACAATACGAGGCCAAGTGCAAATGCCGCCAGCGTCTTGGCGCTGTCAAACTCCTGATCGCCTACCAGCAGAGTTACAATCTGTACCGTTACAGTAGTCACCGCCTCGAGCGGGTTGCCTGTCAGATTGGCAGACAGACCTGCTGCCATAACAACAATCATGGTTTCACCAATGGCACGCGACACGCCAAGCAACATACCTCCGACAATACCCGGTAGTGCTGCGGGCAAAACGACACGGCGTATGGTTTCTGATTGTGTTGAGCCCAGGGCATAGGCCCCGTCGCGAAGTGCCTGCGGCACGGCAGTGATGACATCGTCAGACAATGAGGATATAAACGGAATAATCATTATCCCCATGACCAGGCCGGCTGCCAGTGCAGATTCCGAAGACACGTCCAGACCTATCATGCTACCACTGTCCCGAAGGAATGGGGCAACCGTCAGGGCCGCGAAGAATCCATAAACCACGGTTGGAATGCCGGCCAGAATTTCCAGCATCGGTTTGGCCCAGCTACGCATACGCGCACTTGCATATTCGGAAAGGTAAATAGCAGAATATAAACCAACTGGTGCGGCCACCATCATGGCCACGAAAGAAATCAGCATGGTGCCTGCAAATAACGGCACCGCCCCGAATGCCCCGGTGGACCCTACCTGATCAACCCGAATCGCGGTCTGTGGACTCCATTGCAGGCCAAATACAAAATCAAGCAGCGGAATCTGTTGAAAAAAACGAATTGCCTCAAACAGTACCGACAACACAATGCCCAATGTTGTAAAAACAGCGACCATTGAGCAGGCAATCAGGAAACCGGTAATGCCGAATTCCACGGCATTCCTGGCACGGAAGTCGGTTTTGATACGGCTTAGTGAAAACGCAAAGCCGGCAATGGCCAGGCTCAGGATAACGACAAACAATGCTTGTCGGCTGGTTGCCTGCAATTGATGATAAGACTCTACGGCCTCCAGCATAAATGGTCTGGGCTCTGCCGCAGTAATACCACCCTGGGTCAGGCTTTTGATGTCGCTATAGATAGTGCTGAGTTCCTTTGCCGACAGCTCGGGAAAGCGGGCAGGAATATCTGATGTAATCAGCATTTGCAGGAC
>JAPHTU010000118.1 GCA_026196145.1 Gammaproteobacteria bacterium | reverse complement strand
GGTCTGGACTCAACAATTACCTTCGATAAAATACTGGACGAATACAAGTCGGATTTGAATGCCCACATCAATGGACCATTCCACGTGGCTGCACGTCTGCAAGCTGGATTTACACAAACTGAAATTAATAGGCTGCAATATGAAAGTCACTAAGTTAATCAACCTGACAATATATTCAGTAATTCTCATGTTATCAGTCGTTGCATGCGATCAGGAAGCAAACAGGAATATTGCTGGCCAGCAGTCTACAGAGGTAGAGAAACCAGATCCCGGTCTACCCGCGAATGCCAATAATGATAATCAGGTCTCTGTCACTATTCTGGAATTTAGTGAGGTAGAGTCTGGAGTTGATCCTTACATTACTCGTATGCTGGTAAGTAGTCGTTATATACGTATAGATGAAGGCGTTGAATCAGATGGTTATGTCCTTTTTGACCGACTAAAGAAACGTATTTTCAGTGTTGTGTATGAGAATGAGAGTATTCTGGTTGTTGACCCTATTCACCCGCTGCAGGCTGTCCCGGATGATCTTGAAATCAAGGCGCAACTCAAAGAGTTGGATGATGCCCCCACGATCGCTGGTGTCCAGCCCGCTTATTACCAGTTTCACGCCAATGGTACTTTGTGTTACCACCTGGTTGCGGCTGACGGGTTACTGCCAGAGATCACCAGGGCCATGCAGGACTACCAATCCATACTCGCCGCTCAGCAGCAGGAAACCCTTGCGCTAACTCCGGCAGAATTACAGACTCCCTGCTTTCTGGCGAATTATATATATGCACCCAGTATCTATATAACCAAGGGATTCCCGATTGAACAGTGGGATGTCTCCGGGTATCGCCGGTCATTAATCAGCATCAAAGAGGGTGCCAGTGTCAGTTCATCGATATTTTCACTGCCTGATAGCTATGAATACCTGCGTATCGGTGGTGGTAGTATCAGATTGTGACGGCAGTGTTATACACCCTCTGGATCAAGTAATATGACTATCCGGTATTTAACGTCATAAACCGGTAGTCGGAAGTTGAGTTGACTATCAGTACATTGCCGTTGTTATACCAGTCACCGAGTACGACTCTGCAGGCAGGCTCGGCATTGATATTAAATTGATGTATGTCCTGTCGATGCGTATGGCCATGGATTAACAAGAGTGTATTCGCTTCAGACATCTTTCTTTCAACCGTGTGCTGATTGACATCCATTATATCGGATGGCTTTTCCTGGATGGATTTCTTGCTAGCCTCCCTTATGGACTGGAAATATTCCATACGTTCCGGCAGGGGCATGGACATGGCCCTTGATTGCCATTCACTGGATCTGACTTCCGTCCGGAAGGCCTGGTATTCATGATCATCGGTGCACAGGGTATCACCATGCATGAGCAGGACAGGTTGATCATCAATATTGATGATGGTTGGGTCCTCAAGGAGTACACAGCCCGTATCATGCTGGAATTTATCGCCGACAAGAAAATCCCGGTTTCCCCGCATGAAGTAGGTCGGGATACCATTATCGACTGTTGACCGTAATGCGTTAATGACTTCCGGGTAGGTATTTGCGTCATCCCCGGCCCAGAATTCAAACAGGTCACCGAGTATATAAATGCCGCTGGCACTGGTTGCTGTTTCTGATTTCAGAAAACTGAAAAACAGTTCTGCTATCTGCGGTCGGCTATCGTGCAGGTGCAGGTCGGATAGAAACAGCTTTGGTCGCATCATTTGCTACGGCAGATGCTATAGATTGTTATTCAATAGTAACTGACTCGATGACCACATCTTCGAGTGGAACATCCGCATGCATGCCACTATGCCCGGTTTCTACATCCCTGATTGCATCAACAACATCCATACCCTCTACGACTTTGCCAAATACACAATAGCCCCAGCCCTGGGGGGTGGGGGAGGTGTGGTTCAGTGAAGTATTGTTGAAAATATTGATGAAAAACTGGCAGGTAGCTGAATGCGGGTCATTGGTCCTAGCCATGGCAATAGTGCCGCGATCATTGGTCAGACCGTTGTCTGCTTCATTTTCAATTGGTGCATTCGGGGTCTTTTGCTTCATACCGGGTTCAAAACCACCACCCTGAATCATGAAGCCGTCAATCACACGGTGAAAAATAGTACCGTCATAAAAACCATCCTTAACATACTGCTCGAAGTTTTCGCAGGTTTTAGGGGCCTTGGCATGGTCAAGTTCGATGCTCATCTCACCCATACTGGTTTTCATTTTGATCATAAGGTTGTTACTCCATGCAAGTAGACGGGACAGTTATATACGCTCAATCGATTGAATGATAACCGGTTCCTTCGGGGCATCCTGCCTGAAGGGGAAGACAGGGCCGGTTTCCGTGTTTTCAATGGCTTCGACAACGTCATAGCCTCTGGTTACTTTGCCAAACACAGCATAGCCCCATCTGAGGTGCACAAGCTTGATGCCCTGATGTCGGTTATTAACGTAATCGGAACAGGTTTGATCTTTACCGAGTGTGCCCGACTGTTTAAGCGTATCAATCTGTGCCAGGCAGCGTTTTAATTCGCTATCAAGACTGTAGGAATTGTCATTCAGAATGGCCCGCATCAGACAGATGTAACCATGATCATCAGAATTCCCGGACTTTTTGGCCAGATTTAGTGTGTCTCGTGTGATACGTTGCCCACGACAGTTGGTGGTAGCTATTCGACCACTGATTTCATCCTGAATGCCTAACTGGCTTTGACGTACTGTATTGAGTGGACCGTAGGGTGCTATCTCAAAATCCAGAAATTCATTGTTCCTGGTGTTAATAAAGAACTGAGCTGAAGCGGAATGCGGATTGCTGGTCCTGGCCATGGCCAGAGTACCCTTGAGGTTTTTCAGGCCATTATTGGATTCATTCTGAACCGGCTTTTCGGT
>JAPHTU010000244.1 GCA_026196145.1 Gammaproteobacteria bacterium | reverse complement strand
CTACCTCGCCTCACAGGCGCGCAGGCTGGCACGTAAACATACAAGCATCACGGCAAAGGTATTGAATGAATCACAGATGGAAAAGCTCGGCATGGGCTCTTTTCTATCCGTATCCGCAGGTAGTGATGAGCCTGCCAGGCTGATTGTGCTTGAATACACAGGCGGGAAAAAATCTGCTCAGCCTGTCGCACTGGTCGGCAAGGGTGTCACATTCGATACCGGTGGTATTTCACTCAAGCCTGGCGCCTCCATGGACGAAATGAAGTATGACATGTGTGGCGCTGCCTCTGTACTGGGCACTATGAGCGCGGTTGCGGCCCTGAAACTGCCCGTGAATGTGGTTGGCGTTATTCCCGCCACCGAGAACATGCCCAATGGTAGCGCAACCAAGCCGGGCGATGTGGTTACCTCCATGTCCGGAAAGACCATCGAGATACTCAATACCGATGCAGAGGGCCGCCTGATTCTGTGCGATGCCCTGACCTATGTACAACAATACAAACCCAGCGCCGTCATCGATATAGCCACACTGACCGGTGCTGTTATTGTCGCGCTTGGTAATCATATATCCGGACTCATCAGTAACAACGACAAGCTGGCAAAGGAAGTGCTGGCAGCAGCCGATGATGCGCAGGACCCTGCCTGGCAGTTACCGATGGATGAAAAGTTCCAGCGCCAGCTGGACAGCAACTTTGCCGATATGGCCAATATTGGCGGGCGTGGCGCCGGCACGATTACTGCCGGCTGTTTCCTGTCCCGCTTTACCGAAGAGGTGGATTGGGCACATATCGATATCGCGGGAACGGCCTGGGTCAGTGGCACCACGGCCAAGGGCGCCACCGGCCGGCCGGTTCCCCTACTGACACAATTCATAATTAACCGAAGTCAAAAAAACTAAAGAAATCAAAAATATAGTCACCATGCAGGCTGGCACATGTTCATAAAGTTGTTATTCTTGGCTATGCTTAGCTTGGCAGCAGGAAAATAACAAAAGGAAGAACATATGCTACGCAGCCTTAAAGAAATCACCGGCTACACCCTGCAGGAAACAGATGATGTTATCGGCACCTGCAAGGACTTTTTATTTGATGACGGGTTATGGGTCATCCGCTACATGGTTGCCGATACCGGCAGCTGGCTGTCACACCACAAGGTATTAATCACTCCGGGTTCACTGGGTGAGCCAGACTGGCAGACTGAAAGACTGAGAGTAAAGCTGACACGCGAGCAAATCGAAGCCTGCCCGCCACTCGACTCACATGCACCGATTTCACGTGAATATGAAATCAGCTATCACGAACACTTCGAAATTCCTTTTTACTGGATGGGTGCCGACTTTCGTGAAGGTATGCCTGGCATGGATGGTGTAATTAACACGGTGGATGACCTGCCGGATATCGAAGAAGAAGCTGCTGTGGCAGACGAACCGTCCGGCGAAGAACCCGGCGAAGGACGATTGCGCTCTGCGATAGAGGTCATGAACTATTCGGTTTCGGCAAGTGATGAAAATGCCGGTCGTGTTGACGACATCATTATTGATGACAGCAACTGGGTTATTCGCTATCTGGCGATCGATACCGGCCATGTCATACCGGATCGCAAGGTCCTGATTAACACCGAATGGATTGATTCGGTCAGCTGGGAGAAAGAGAGCGTATTTCTCGACCTGACCCATGAAGCCGTTCTTGAATGCCCGCCATTTGACCCGGATGAAGCTGTCAACCGGGAATACGAGGTCAGGTTATATGATTACCATGGGCGGCCGCGCTACTGGGAGAAAAAGCAACCATGATTATGAACATCGAGGAAATGCGGCGCTTTACCCGCTACACAGTGGATATGCCGATTAAATGCGGCACCGAGGACGGCCCTATAGAAGGCGATTCCAGAATGCAGAATGTCAGCAAAACCGGCCTGAGCTTTACATCCAAAACCAGTATCACGCCCGGGAGTAATATCCGCCTCCAAATCGCGTTCAGCAGCCTGCCTATTGAGCTGACCGGCACCGTCATGTGGTGCCATGATATGGATAATTACAACGAGATGGGCGTCAAGTTCAGCGGGGAAAAGACCACCTACTCAATGCTCATGATTGAACAGCTCTGTCTTATCGAACAGTATCGACAACAGGTTAAGGAGACAGAAGGCAGGGATCTCAATAGTAAAGAAGCCTGCAAGGAATGGATTAAGAAGTTTGCTCCAGATTCCCCGGACTAATTACCGCTATCTGGTCGTACTGACCCTCAGCCTTTTACTACTACCCGCCTGTGATCAGTTTGGTGGTGCGTTTGACAAACAGCCACAGGACATACGATCACTTGGCGCTGAAGCCACGGCACTGATCAATCGTTCATTAGCTGACGTTCGGCCTGAATTAATCACCGACTATCACACACATATTGTGGGCCTCAACCCGGAAACAACGGGCACTTTTGTTAATGAAGACTGGCAGAGCATATTTGACCCGGCCGGGTACGTAAAATTTGAAACCTATAAAAGCGCATCTGCTGTTGATGGCAATGACAATATAGATCGTCAATTTATGGCCCGGCTCAATAGCCTGATCCAGCACCTGCCGTATAAAGGAAAGTTTGGCATCATGGCATTTGATTACTTCCACGATGAACAGGGAGTTATTCATAAAGACCTGACGACCTTTCACGTACCCAACGACTATGTACTGAAACTGGCAAAGGCCCAGCCATCACGCTACTTTCCAATACTCTCGATTCACCCCTACCGCAAGGACGCGGTATCTGTACTCAAGACCTATGCCGGCCAGGGTATACGATTCATTAAATGGTTACCCAATGCCATGGGAATTAACCCGGCCCCCGAGCAGGCCGAACTCAGGCAGCGACTGATCGATTACTACCAGTGATGAAGGATAACGATATGGTGCTCATCAGCCATACCGGAGATGAAAAGGCCACCGAGGCCGAAGAGTTCCAGCATTTGGGCAACCCGTACTATCTACGCTTACCTCTGGATATGGGGGTAAAGGTTGTCATGGCACATATTGGCAGTCTTGGTGAATGCAAGACAGAAGAGGCTACGGTATGTAAACCGGGCACACCCTATGTCGATATCGCCATTCAGATGATGCAGGAAGAAAAATACAATAATAACCTGTTTGCAGACATCTCTGCCCTCACCCAGTTCAACCGTCTACACGCGCTCGACAAGGTAATTGAAACCAGTGATATTCATGGCAACCTGATCAACGGCAGTGATTACCCCTTGCCGGCTGTCAACTTTGTTATCCAGACCCGCGCACTGGTCAGATCAGGACATATCACCGCAGAGGAACGTGAATTGATTAACGAGATCTATGATGTTAACCCGTTGTTGTTTGACTATGTGCTCAAGCGCAGTATCAAGCATTCCAGGACAGGTAAGCGTCTTCCCCCCGGTATCTTTATGATGAATCGGAAACTGCTATTAACAGCAAGCGATAATGAAAGTCATTAACGGGTTCTCTCCTCGATTAATCCCTTTTTCTGTTACCGCCCACCGGAGCACCCAATCGCTTGGCCAGTATCCGCGACAGGTTAAAGTAAAGCTTGGTCGCAGTTCCCGGCAGAAAACGACGCAGACGCTGTATACCGTCAGTCTGCAGGCTGAGTAGCTCTGTCTTCTCTACCGCGATGGCATCGGCGGTTCGTTCTATCTGACCCAGGAAAGCGACTTCACCAAAAACGGTACCGGTCCCCAGGCTGGCTGCCTCGCGATATTTACCTTCATCACCCGCACGTTTAAAGGGTACACGGATAGTCACACTACCGGATAACACCACAAAAACCTCATCACCCAGCTCACCCTCCTTAACGATTTGCTCGCCGGACTCAAAGGACATGCGCTTGCTCATGGCAATCAGTTTGCGCACCTCAAATGAGTTCATATTCGTAAATAATTCACACTTTTCAATAAGCGTTGACTGCAGGTGCACACCCAGTACGTCCCAGATGGTAACCAGCCGGATATAGGACAACAGCACAGGCAACAGGACAAAGTTGGCAACCACGGCAAACAGTATGACAATCGCGCTTAACACACCGAAATCCACCACCGGCGGAAAGTCGGAGAATGCCAAAACACCAAAACCCAGCGCCAGCGCCATAGAAGTCGAGAATATCGGCCTGGCCTCGTGCTGCATTGCCGCCCGTATGCCATCGGCCGGATCATCGTAATAGCGCATCTGCTGGTTATAACTCACCAGGAAATGCATAGTGTCATCCACACAGATACCGATCGCAATCGCAGCCACCATGGCGGTACCTGTATTAAGGGTGACATCAAAATAACCCATCACACCAAACAACAGCACGACGGGAAAGAGATTGGGAATAGCGGCAACCAGCCCGGCTTTCATATCAAGAAACAGTATCGAGATAATGACAACTATCACCAGTAACATAAACAGCAGTGAGGTAACCTGGCCTTCGACCATCCTATCCGCTGCCTTTTTTGATAACACGGCATCCCCGGTAACAATCAAACCCAGACCGGGTAATAGCTCATTGGCGGCAAATTGCTCGATATCGGCAATTACGCGCTTGAGCTCTATTGAACTGGATATGTTATGCCGTGCAAGAATGCGCGTTTGCGTGAAATCCTCATTGACGTAAGGTTTAACCTTGTCACGCGAAACAAACAGCATGTATTCACTGACCAGCCCATCTTCCTCCGGCATATAGAATTCATCAGGATTCAGCCCGTCCATTACCTGGTTGATTACCATAATGTAATCGACAAAGGAGCTGGTCTTGTCAAAGCTGCCGCTTTCATCGAGATATTTCTGTAACGCTTCAACTGCTTCGAGATAACGCAAGCGGGTAAAGGTATCTTGTATCGGACTGGTTAATACGATATCCAGAGTCTGCATTCCTGCCAGGTGTTGATGCATGAAGTCAGACTTGTAATGTATCGGTGCTTCCTCGTTAAAATAGGACATATTGTCATTATCGACCTGGATCATGGTGGCAAAGAAGATAGCCACTGCACTTAATATCATTGTCGTTATCACGACTGTACGGCGATTCGAATCCACCAGTCCGAACAGATAACCGGCAACATTGGCATACCAGTCTCCTGTGCCGGATACGTCCTTATCGCCCTGCTTTACCGATGGTTTCTTGCTCCATGACAGAACGGCAGGTAATAGCGTGCTGGTAATAATAAAGTTAACAAACAAACCGGTTGATGCCACCAGGCCAAACTCCTGAAGCAACTGAATGTCGTTCAGAGAGATGGAGAGAAAGCCCATATATGTGGTCACAAATGTCAGCATAATGGCCAGACCGGTCGAGGCACCCATACTCTCGACTGCCTGCAAACCGGCCTCACCACGTGATCGCGCCTGGTACCAGGAAGACAACAAGTGGATATCCTCGGTTGAGCCGATAACGACCAGTAACGCTGGCACAATGGACGTCATGACATTAACGGGGTAACCGACTAACGCCATCAACGCCAGGGTCCAGATCACGCTCATGCCGGCCGTTACAAATGGCAGGATTACGGCCGTTGGCCTACGCAGGGTGATAAACAGCACCAGCAGGAGTGCGGCCATAGACATTGGTAACACGCTTTGCTGGTCAACAAGGATCAAATCAGACAAGCCACCCAGTACGTAGGGCAGGCCCAGCGCAAACACCTCGGACACCTTGCCCTGTAAAGGTCCAATGACCCGATCTATGTGACTAACGATCTCACTATCACTGAAGCCAGGCACCTCGGCTGACTTGAGTCGTACATTGATGGCCATGGTAGTGCCATCTGCCGACAGCAGGTTACCCTTGATAAACGGATTAAAGAGTGCCTTTTCCCTGATGGCCTGCAGTGCCTCTTCAGTTTCCGGCAGGGGTACCAGGTAGGGGGAAAAACGGATATCTCCATCAACATTCGTAACATTGTCGAGAGTAAACAGACTGTCCACTCCCTCCACGAACGGCAGTTCGGCCAGTTGCCTGTTAACCGCCTCAACCTGCTGTAACAGCGGCAGGCTGAACAGGTTGTCGTCACGAATAATGACAGCGACACTGTCCGACGATCCGAAGGTGTCCAGCACGTGCTGGTATTGCTGGCGGGCCGGGTCGTCCTCGGCAATCAGGCCCTGTGCAGAAACCTGGACCTGCACATTCGGCAACTGCACGACGGCAAATACCGTGATAACAAGCAAGGTAAAAATAACGGCAACGGCATTGGTCGCCGCCAGCCGAATAATTGAATTCATTAACTATCTCCCCCAAAGATGGCAGTATGATGCCATAACTTTGCCATCAGATCGCCAGCAAAATGTGCTACAGTTTACAGCCTATGACGCGCGTTGATTTTTACGTCCTGAATAACAACAAGGCCAATGCACGGCTTGAGTTTGTCTGCCGACTGGCCGAAAAAGTCTATCAGCAGGGGCACCGCATCCTGTTACATACCGATGATGCCAAACAGTCCGGTATTATTAATGACCTGCTGTGGACCTGGCGCCAGGGCAGCTTTATTCCACATGAAATCCAGACGAATGAGACCACGCCCGACTGCCCGATAGTGATTAATCATCAATCCGAGCTTAAAACTGACCTGCAGGATGTACTGATCAATATGGCGTCTGCCGTACCGTTATTTTTCAGCCAGTTTGACCGTGTTACTGAAATCGTTGACCAGAATGAGCAAACGCGGCAAAGTGCCCGGCAACGTTACCGTTTTTATCAGGATCGTGGCTACCCTCTCGAATCACATGATATTGCTTAGCCCGCATATCTCACCAGGCGGCATGACTTTGACACCACGTGATAAGATGATTGAACAATGAAAGAATTACTAAAATTCAGACTGTCTATTAGCACGCCTATCCCGATTCTGGCGACATATACGGGCTAGGCAGTGGAAAAACCCAAATTACAGCCCACGCAAACCGGCAGAATCCCCGTTTTGTTTGACATTGTGGAACGCGGCAAGAATGCCCCGGAGGAAAACCGGGTCAAGCCCCCTTCGCCAGCGGAGAAAACTGAATTCAGCCTGGGTGATACCGAAGCTGGTAGTGAAGACCCTACCGTTCTACCCGGATCCGACGGACCCATCAGCACAGAATTCAGCCTGGACATGCTGGAAGATGATGTCACGCAGGAAAACCCGATCATTTCCGAGGACCTGCTAAGCGCCAGCACGCTGGAACTCCCGACCATTCCCCCGGACATGCTGGAGGATGAAGATGCCACGCAGGAAAACCCGGACATTCCCGATGACCTGCGAGAGGATGGCGATAACGAATCTACACCTGATTCTGCAGAAGCCGTCATTGATGAAGACGCCACCATGGAGGCACCCACCATTCCCGCCTCGGTATTCATCGATTCCCAGAAATCCCGTGATGATCTGGTGGAAAAGGTGCTCTGGGCACTGATGCCACATCTGGAAGAGCTGGCCCGCGAGACCCTGAAAAAAGTCCTGAGCGATGAACAGGACCAACAGGGTGAGACAGACCAGGAAGAAGAGACTGATCAACAAGAATAGCTGTTAGCCTCTCCCCGCCCCGCCACAACTCCGGTAGAATGCGGCTTCTTTTTGCACGCTAGTAACCGTCAGTCATGGATAAAACCTACGCCCCACAAGATATTGAAGCCCGCTGGTACAAGACCTGGGAAGAAAACGGTTATTTTGAGCCACAGATGGATGCAGGCCAGACGCCCTATTGCATCATGATTCCGCCGCCAAATGTCACCGGCAATCTGCACATGGGCCACGGCTTTAATAATACCATCATGGATACCCTGACCCGCTACCAGCGTATGCAGGGAAAACCGACCCTTTGGCAGCCGGGTACCGACCATGCCGGTATCGCAACCCAGATGGTGGTCGAACGCCAGCTGGAAGCAGAGGGAAAAACCCGCCATGTACTGGGGCGTGAGGATTTCATCAAGCGTATCTGGGAATGGCGCGAGGAATCGGGCGGCAATATTACCCGCCAGTTGCGCCGCATCGGCTCATCACTGGACTGGCAACATGAGCGTTTCACCATGGACGAAGGCCTGTCCGATGCCGTCAAGGAAGTCTTTATCCGTCTGTACGAAGAAGGCCTGATCTATCGCGGCAAACGCCTGGTGAACTGGGATCCCGTGCTACATACCGCCGTGTCCGATCTGGAAGTTATCTCCGAGGAAGAGAATGGTCATCTGTGGCATATGAAATACCCTTTCACCAATGGCACCGGCCACCTGGTGGTCGCCACCACGCGACCGGAAACCATGCTCGGCGACTGCGCTGTTGCCGTACATCCGGATGATGAACGCTACAAACACATGATCGGTGAACTAGTTGAGCTGCCATTGACCGGCCGCAAGATACCCATCATCACGGACGAAGAACACGTTGACCCCGAATTCGGTACCGGCTGCGTCAAGATTACCCCTGCTCACGACTTTAATGACTATGCGGTCTGGCAACGTCATCGTGATGAAACCGCCATCAGCGAACAGCCGCACGGTGGCCTGATCAACATCTTTACGGTAGATGCCGCTATACGCAGTAATACCGAAGAAGAACAGGAACTGATCCCTAAAGTCTATGTCGGCATGGACCGCTATGAGGCCCGTAAACGGATGCTGGCCGACCTCGAGGCCGCTGACCTGCTGCAGGAAACCAAAGACCATAAATTGATGGTGCCACGCGGTGATCGTTCCGGTGCCGTCATCGAACCTTTCCTGACCAACCAGTGGTACGTGAAGGTCGGACCGTTGGCTGAACCCGCCATCAAGGCCGTTGAAGACGGCACCATCCGCTTCATCCCCGATAACTGGAAGAATACCTACTATAGCTGGATGAACGATATTCAAGACTGGTGTATCAGTCGCCAGATCTGGTGGGGACATCGTATCCCTGCATGGCATGACGCCGAGGGAAATATCTACGTTGGTCGCTCTGAAGCAGAGGTACGTGAAAAACACCAGTTGAATGCCGATTACGAACTCAAGCAGGACCCGGATGTACTCGATACCTGGTTCAGTTCGGCACTGTGGCCCTTCTCTACCCTGGGCTGGCCGGAGGATACAGAACGACTAAAGGCCTTTTACCCGACCTCGGTTCTGGTCACCGGCTTTGACATCATCTTCTTCTGGGTCGCACGCATGATCATGATGGGGCTGAAGTTCATGGACGGACAGCCACCCTTCAGGGATATCTATATTCATGGACTGGTACGTGACTCACATGGTGACAAGATGTCCAAGTCCAAGGGTAACGTGCTGGACCCGATCGACCTGATTGACGGTATTGATCTGGAATCACTGGTAGCAAAACGCACCACGGGCATGATGCAGCCACAACTGGCAAAGAAGATTGAAAAACAGACCCGTGAGGAATTTCCGGAGGGTATCCCCGCCTTTGGTACAGACGCCATGCGCTTTACCTTTGCCGCCATGGCCTCTACCGGCCGCGATATCAAGTTTGATATGAGCCGTATCGAAGGCTATCGCAACTTCTGTAACAAGCTCTGGAATGCCGCCAACTTTGTGCTGATGAATACCGAGGCACATGCGGATGATCTGGCAGGTGACATCGAGCTTTCAGCCGCAGACAAATGGATCATCTCGCGCCTGCAGCAAACCACCAAAACCATGACCGAGGCTGTCGAGGGTTATCGCTTCGATCATATGGCGCAGGCAATCTATGACTTTACCTGGAATGAATACTGTAGCTGGTATCTGGAGCTGTCCAAGACGGTGCTTAATAATGACAATGCCAGCGATGAGGCCAAGCGCGGCACCCGCCGTACCCTGATACAGGTACTGGAATCCATTCTACGACTGGCACATCCCATCATGCCCTACATCACGGAGGAGATCTGGCAACGTGTTACACCACTGGCCGGTATTGAAGGTAAGACAATTATGCTGCAACCCTACCCGCAATATGATGAAGGACTCATCAATAGCGAGGCACAGGCAGAAATGGAATGGGCCATGGAGTGTATACTCGGCATACGTCGCATCAAGGCAGAAATGAATATTGCCCCAGGCAAACCGGTACCGGTGTTACTGGCCAATACCACGGATACTGATCGAGACAGGCTGGCCAATGCCCGCCCCTATCTCGATTTTCTGGCCAGGGCGGAAAGCGTTGACGTGCTGGCTGAAGGCGAGGAAGGCCCCGAGTCTGCCATCGCCCTGGTGGGTGATATGAAGGTACTCATACCGCTGGCTGGACTGATCGATAAAGATGCCGAGATAGCCAGACTTCAAAAGGAGATCGACAAACTGGAAGGTGAAGTCAAACGGCTGGACGGCAAGTTATCGAATGCCAACTTTGTCGACCGTGCGCCGGAAGCCGTGGTACAGAAAGAGCGCGATAAACTGACTGATGCACAGTCGGCATTGAATAACCTACTGCAACAGGCGGAAAAAATACGCGCCCTGTAACCCCGGTGCAGTACCCGTGATACGGTACCCGGCTGACGATATGGATAAGGGCCTACATGATGATTAACAAGGTTTGCACGATGAATCCTGTAATACCTTCGCTTTTGCTGTTTATCATGATCATGGCCTCCGGAGTGAACGTTGCCGGCGAGGTTTCGGTCAACCCGGGGATCAATAGTCATTACCATGATGCACGTCATGCCGATTGGGTACCTGTATTTGAATCTGCCTCGCGTGAAGTTTATGCACAACGCCATGCTGTTGTAACAGCTCTCGATATCAAGCCCGGCATGCGTATCGCAGATATCGGTGCCGGCACCGGGTTCTACTCACTGCTGTTTGCCGAGAGGACAGGGCCCGAAGGCCTGGTCTATGCGGTTGATATCGCCGAGGATTTCATCCGGGCTATTAAAAAGAAAGCAGAACTGGCAGGGGCAACCAACCTGACCGGCATTATCAACAACGGTCGTGAGTCCGGGCTTGCCCCGCAAACCATTGACCTGGCCTTCATCTGCCATACCTATCACCATTTCGAATATCCCAAAACCACAATAAGCTCCATTCACCGTGCGCTGCTTGATGATGGCGAGGTCGTCATTATCGATTTTCGTACCGACCCCGATATCAGCAGCGCCTGGGTGCAGGGACATGTGCGTGCGGGACGCGAGCAGGTTATTCG
Organism: Gammaproteobacteria bacterium; assembly: GCA_026196145.1. Classification (GTDB taxonomy): domain Bacteria; phylum Pseudomonadota; class Gammaproteobacteria; order JAJDYQ01; family JAJDYQ01; genus JAJDYQ01. Next base: position 1,804 of record JAPHTU010000244.1, on the reverse strand, counting down.
AGAGATGGGCATGTATGGTTTTGAACTGGTTGCCGACCTGCCACTGTTGCAAACAAATTATTTTCTACGCTTTAAAAAACGTTAAGACCTGTTACAACAGCTACCGGTTCTTCAGATACCAGCGATCATGAAAGGTCGCCACCCAGGTCGGTTTGTAAACGACCAGTATGGTCATAACCATGCCGGTGCATGCAGCCTCCGGAAATATAATCAGGACCAATGTCGGCAGATACTGATCAACAATCAGCTGACTGGAATAATCCAGCAAGTAATATAACCATATCGCGGATACACTACCGGCAATATAGGCGCCAATACCCGCGACGAAAAAGGTATTGATAAAAATATAGATAAAGAAGTTATGCGGCAGATAACGCTGAACAACGTACAGCATCGACCGTGTAAAAATAACAGGTACTGCACCCAGCGTCAGCCAGTTCAACGCATAATTCATCCATGGCAGATTACCCACACCGGTATGCACGGCAACCACGATGGCGGTCGCAAACAACGCAAATTGCCATTCAAACAACAGACACACCAGGCTGGCGCCGAGCAGGTGAATATTGAGTCCGGTAGGCAACTCGGCCCTGATCATCCAGACCAGGTAAAGCAGCACAATGGTCCCCAGGTAGACATGCTGTGCGCCGCTGTCACTTCTAATCTTCTCCCATGGCGCCAATACCAGGGCAAAAACAAACAACACGGCAGCCATAACAAACGACAACCAGATGGCTTCAAATGACGTGATGGGGTTTAGCAGATCCATATTTCATCAATACAACGACTTGCACCATTGTGTGATCATACCGAGAGACGCTTTGGATATCCTGACAGAAATCCTATTGTATCAAGAGCACATCGCAGGATCTGGATTATTCGACTAAGATAGACACAACATCATTCACGTAATTGGCAAGATATGCGTCTACTTTTCACTCTTAAACCAAATTCCGATAAATGGGCGCTATCGATCTTTCTGCTATGCCTGTACTGGATAATCTTTGGCATCTCCGAGTGGTCGGCAGGCTACCTGCATTCGTATTTCTTTCCTGCACTAGCAGAGCCATTACCCTACACCATTACCCTGCCGGCCGGCATGATTGACAGCTTCAATACCTATTGGCGGGAAGTTGAGACGTCAAAGTTGCACTTTCTGCCGCTTAAGATCCTGATTTCATTTTGCTGCTGCTACCTGTCGGCCTGTTTTTTACTGCATATTTTAGGGAGCAATAATAGCGGGGATTCATAACAGCATACTGCGGATGCCCCCTATATCACGGTATTGATTGATACTTAACGCCCATGCTTTGGGGCGGTCGGCAAAGCCGGGGGTCCCAGTGAGGAACAAAGTGACGGACGACGAGAGCTGATTGTTAGGCGTGCACTTCGATAAACCATTTGGGCCTCATTCTGCCAAAATCTGTTCGCATGTTGCTCTTAAGAGCCTTCTTTGGATCCAGGACGTATGACTGGCCATCCTTCCGCACAAAAACGGCCCAATGCCAATACGGTTTTCCTTTATCTATGTGCCACTTGGTTGATAGTAGTGCGCAATCTGGCAACGATGCCCAGTTTTGAAACGGCTTTTCATTTTCATCCGCTTGAACCCCGAGATGCGCAAGAAGTTTGCGAACATGTTTGGAACTTGACCAAAGTGATTCATCTTCGGCATGGATTCCGAGGCTGTTGGCGGTCGCTTTAGCCTCATTGTAGGTAATACCAGCAATCGCTGCGGCACTGGCTATTCCACAACCGGTAATTTCTTCTTGTACTACAGGCTCCATGCTTTTTGCACCTAACG
>JAPHTU010000209.1 GCA_026196145.1 Gammaproteobacteria bacterium | reverse complement strand
TTGCCATCCCATTCGCTCAGGCTACGTGGCTGGCCACTTAAATCCGGCAGTGTGAAGTCTACCCGATGCTCCGGGACGCCAACCGCGGTCGGGATTGGTGCAGGCTGCGTGATATTTCCACGACTTTCCAGCCACTGGGCGGTAAAAATACCCGCAGTCAGGGACACAAGTGAGATGCCTGCGAACAGCAGGGTTGTTTTGGCAGATATCATGGATTACTTCAGGGCCTTTGCCAGGTGCGCGTTAAAATCCTTGGCATCCTTAAAACCAACGACCCGGTAGTTCTTGCGTTCCTTGCCTTTTGGATCAAAGAACAGGATAGCGGGGGGTGCGATCAGGCTAAAGTGTTTGAGCAGGGCAGTATCCTGATCGTCGTTGGCAGTCACATCGGCCTGTAATAAATGGACATTGGATAAAGCCCGCTGAACACCTGCGTCAGGGAATGTGCGTTCTTCCATCTGGATGCAATACACACACCAGTCGGCATAGAAATCCAGCATGACGTACTGGCCACGTGCATTGGCATCCGCCAGCTGCTTTTTGAAATCATCAACCGTCTTGATACGTGTGAAATTCAGGTGCGCCTGACTGGTGGCGCTGGTGCCGCCACCGGATCCGCTATTCAGGTTTTTCAGCGGGTTAAGCATGTCACGCGAACCGGTAGAGGCGCCGATGACCATTAGTACGCCCCAGATGAGCACGATGATGCCAACGCCTTTCCATAGCCTGCGCCAGCCGGAAACGCCATCCGGGAGGCTATCCATCGCGCCCATGTAGATGGCCGAAACGATAAACAATACGGCCCACAGGAACAGGCCGGCAGGTCCGGGGATAATACGCTCCAGTAACCACAGGGCAACGGCCAGCAGGCCAACACCGAATACCGCCTTGATGGTGTCCATCCAGGGGCCGGCTTTGGGCAGTAATTTACCGGCAGACGCACCAATCGCGAGCAGTGGTGCTCCCATGCCCATGCTCAGGGCAAACAGCGCGGTACCACCCAGCACGGCATCACCGGTTTGCCCGATAACGATAAGTGCGCCAATCAGTGGTGCAGTCACACAGGGACCAACAATCAGGGCCGACAGAAATCCCATGATGCCAACGCCAACCAGGGTGCCGCCCTGCTGGGAATTACTGATTTCAGTCAGTCGGGACTGGATCGCTGTTGGCATCTGTAATTCGTAAAAACCAAACATGGAAAATGACAGCACAACAAACAACGCGACAAAGGTGCTGACAACCCAGGGGTCCTGGAAGGCCGCCTGCAGGTTTGCTCCGAACAATCCGGCCACCACGCCGGCCACGGTATAGGTCACCGCCATGGCCAGCACATAAACCAGCGACAGGCTGAAGGCCTTGCGGGTCGATAACTTTTCGCCCTGGCCAATGATGATGCCAGACAGGATGGGTATCATGGGAAACACACAGGGGGTGAAGGCGAGGGTGATGCCGATGGCGAAGAACACCAGTGCGGAAAACCAGAGTGGTTTTTCCAGCAGGATCCTGGCCAGCTTGTCCTGCTCGGCGACCGGCTCTGCGTCGGCAGATTGAGTATCAACAACCGGGGCAGCCGCCTTGGTTTCCTGTGTTAGCGGTTTATCTGCCTTGACGATAACCGGCTCAGCAGTCTTTTTTGTGGCGGCTACCGGTGTCGGTGGTGCGTTCAGATCAAATGATTTCTTGATGGGTGGATAGCACAGGCCCGCATCGGCGCAGCCCTGATATTGCACCAATAATTTGAAGGGGCGGGTTTCCTGGTTGGTATTGATGACCGGTACATAGACCCTTGTGCCCTCGTAATAAACACTGACATCGCCAAAATACTCATCACGTTTGATCTTGCCAATCGGCAGTGAGACTTCGCCGAGCTTGATGTTTTCCGGGTGATCGGCAATCGAGACCTTGATCTTGTCCCTGTAGAGGTAATAAGCCTCGGCGACTGTAAAATCGAGACGAACTGTGCCGTCTTCGCCACTGGTAGCAACCAGCTGGAAGGCCTGGTCCGGTTCGAGAAAATCATCGTCGGATGAGCCACCGAGGCCGAGTGATTTACCAAAATTGCTCAGGGCGGCAATGGGGTTGGGGATGGATAGTGTCGAGGCCTGGGTTACCGGTATATCGACCTGCAGGTTTTGTTTATGCGGCGGGTAGCACACACCCAGATCGGCGCAGCCCTGCGAAATGGCAGTCAGTGTAAAGCTGGCGGGTGCCTTGCCCGTGACGGTGTAGGGCACCTTGATGGTGACATCACCCCGGTAGGTTTCGACTTCACCAAAGAACTCGTCATGCTTGATTTTGCCGGGCGGTAATATCGCTTCATCCAGCTCGATAGCGTCCTGTTCTTCGATAAAACGAAACTTGGAGCGGTACAGATAATATTTGTCCGCGACACTCCACTTGATGGAGATGGTTTCGCTATCGACAGATACAATCTCGGCAGGGAAGGCCTGCTCCGGCATCAGGAGCTCTTCCTCTTCCTCCACGGCAAACAGGTAGCCAGGTATCAGCAGGCAGGCAATCAGAATGTATCTAAGGGCTTTATGGGTCAAACTCATTGGTTTTTCTCGCAATTCTCTGTAACCCAGTTCAGGTAGTCTGGCAAACCTTGCTGAACGGGTATGGCTATGATCTCGGGTAACTCGTAAGGATGCGTACTTTTAATAAAATTTTCTATGTCTTTGTAGCGATTGGCACTGGTTTTAATAATTAACTGGTGCTCGGTGCCTTGCTGGCGCTCGCCCTGCCAGCGATATATAGACTGCATGGCGGGCAAAATGTTCACACAGGCCGCCAGTGATTGTGCAATGAGCTGATCCGCCAGTTTCTCGGCTGATGGCGTATCGGGCATGGTCGTCATTACGATCAGGTGGCTCATCTGTCAATTCGGGATTGTGGTTACTGCAGGGAATACAGCAATTCATTGGCCGAGGGGCATTGTAAAAAGCAGTGAAAGGCGTCATGTTGTGTGTTCATTCTCATTAGTTGAATTCTAACCATGTTTCGCTTGTTGTTTCTCCTGTTTTTGATTGTCCCGGCCATAGAAATTGCCCTGTTTATCCAGATTGGTGGTGTGATTGGGGTATTTCCGACATTATTTTTGATCCTGGTGACGGCAGTCTTGGGCGTGGTATTGCTGAGGTTGCAGGGACTTATCACCCTGGTCAGGGTACAGGAGAGCCTGAATCGGGGGGAGATTCCGGCGATAGAGCTGGTGGAAGGTATGCTGCTGGTGGTATCGGGTGCCTTTTTACTAACGCCCGGTTTTTTTACAGACACCGTGGGTTTTGCCGTATTAATGCCAGCGGTGCGGCGTAGCGCGGCGCTGTGGCTGCTGTCCCATGTGAATATTATGACGTTTGGTGGTGGCGGACCTCCGGGTGGGTCTACTGTCCATACCGACTCCCAGGGCCATCATACGATAGAAGGTGAATTTCAGCGCAAGGATTAGTTGCTGGATCGTCCTGCTCTGTTATTTCGCGCTAGTTAGCATTAATGTTTTTGTTTCCTTTGTTGCAGAAGCGCGAGAGACTTTCTCTTGCATGGCCAAAGAGAAGGCCACCCGGATGGCCCACCTGCTACGCAGGCCTACTCCGCGTGACACGTTGATCGCGGGCCGACAAAAGCGGCTCCTGCCGCGCTTTGTCTAAACGGGCATCCTTGCCCGTTTACCCGGCTCAACCTGCCATGCTCGACGGGCCATAAGGGGAGAAACTCATACCCAAAGCCTGTCGAAGGGCCAGCCCCCTATGACTCGATGAGCAACGCAGAAAAATCCAGGTGAAATGGCAGGAGCCATTTCAGGCTTGTGCGGCAGGACGCCGCTCAAGCCGGCCTGGTTATTTCGAGTGGCGCAGTGGATCCGCGCAGCGGACGAGGCATTCGGGAAGATGGTTTTTGGGTACTTTTTACAGAAACAAAAAGTACCTCCCACCGAAGGTGAAAAAAGTTAGGCTAACTAGCGCGAGACAAACCATTCCTCGCCGGAGGCGAGCTAAGCCAAGGAAAAATTCAGCAGATCAGAGTACAAGAAGTCCCGCTAGCCCGCGCAGGACCCCATCAGAGGGTCAATGTGACCAAAAACACCCCAAAAACCAAAAATTTCCCATCTGAGCCTTGACTTCAGAACTTACGACCCTACTATTAGCACTCACTCGAGGAGAGTGCTAACAATCGGCTGTCAGGCCGTTGAAACAATTAATTTTTAACCCCCCGAAACTGGAGATTAGCAAGATGAATTTACGTCCGTTGCACGATCGCGTGGTAGTCAAGCGCATGGAAGAGGAACGTACATCCGCTGGCGGCATTGTCATTCCTGATTCTGCAACCGAAAAGCCAATGCGTGGTGAAGTTATCGCCGTTGGAAACGGCAAGATCCTGGATAGCGGTGATGTTCGCGCCCTGGATGTTAAAGCAGGCGACACCGTCATGTTTGGCAAGTATTCCGGTAATGAGGTCAAGGTAGGTGACGAGGAACTCGTCATCATGCGCGAAGACGACATCATGGCCATCATCGAATAACAGGGTCTAAACCCTTCGATTTATAACACAAGATTTAGAGGAATAAATTATGTCAGGTAAAGAAGTACGTTTTGGCGATGAAGCTCGCCACCGCATGGTCGCCGGTGTCAATATACTGGCCAATGCCGTAAAGGTAACCCTGGGCCCTAAAGGCCGTAATGTCGTGCTCGACAAGAGCTTTGGCGCACCTACCGTCACCAAGGACGGTGTTTCCGTTGCCAAAGAGATTGAGCTGGAAGACAAACTGGAAAACATGGGCGCACAGATGGTGAAGGAAGTTGCATCACAGACTTCTGATACTGCCGGTGACGGTACCACCACTGCTACCGTTCTTGCGCAGTCCATGCTACTGGAAGGCATGAAAGCCGTTGCAGCGGGTATGAACCCGATGGACCTGAAGCGTGGTATAGACAAGGCGGTTATCACTGCGGTTGAGCAACTGCGTGAAATGTCCGTACCCTGTGAAGACAGCAAGGCCATCGCCCAGGTAGGCGCCATTTCTGCAAACTCTGACACCAATATTGGAGACATCATTGCAGAGGCCATGGAAAAAGTCGGTAAAGAGGGTGTTATTACGGTTGAGGAAGGTTCTGCACTGGATAACGAACTGGACGTAGTTGAAGGTATGCAGTTCGATCGCGGTTACCTGTCACCTTACTTTGTCAATAACCAGCAAAGCCAGTCAGCTGACCTGGAAGATCCTTTTATCCTGCTGTTTGACAAGAAGATCTCCAATATCCGTGACCTGCTCCCCGTACTGGAAGGCGTGGCCAAGGCAGGCAAACCCCTGCTGATCATCGCTGAAGACGTCGATGGTGAGGCACTGGCAACACTGGTTGTGAATAACATCCGCGGTATCGTTAAGGTTGCCGCAGTCAAGGCACCAGGTTTTGGTGACCGTCGTAAGGCAATGTTGCAGGACATCGCGGTCCTGACCGGCGGCCAGGTAATTTCTGAAGAAGTGGGCATGAGCCTTGAGAAGGCGACCCTGGATGACCTGGGTACTGCCAAGAAGATCCAGATCTCCAAGGAAAATACCACCATCATCGATGGCGCGGGTAACCATGACGAGATCAAGGGCCGTGTTGAGCAAATTCGCGCGCAAATTGAAGAGTCATCTTCTGACTACGATCGTGAAAAACTGCAGGAGCGTGTTGCCAAGCTGGCCGGCGGTGTTGCCGTTATCAAGGTTGGTGCTGCGACTGAAGTTGAGATGAAGGAAAAGAAGGCGCGCGTTGAAGATGCACTGCATGCGACTCGTGCAGCGGTTGAAGAAGGCGTTGTTCCTGGTGGTGGTGTTGCGCTGATTCGCGCACAGGTTGCGCTGGCTGATCTGAAAGGTGAAAACGCCGATCAGGACGCCGGTATCGCCATCGCACGTCGTGCAATGGAAGAGCCGCTGCGTCAAATCACCAGCAATGCCGGTGTTGATGCATCAGTCGTTGTGAATGAGGTTCGTAACCACACAGGTAATCATGGTTATGATGCTGGTACAGACACCTACGTTGATATGGTAGATGCCGGTATCCTGGATCCAACCAAGGTAACCCGGACTGCAATGCAGAACGCAGCCTCTGTGTCTGGTTTGATGATCACGACAGAAGTCATGATTGCTGAACTGCCACAGGATGACGCCGCACCTATGGGTGGCGGTGATATGGGTGGTATGGGCGGTATGGGTGGTATGGGCGGCATGATGTAACGCTGCACCAGAATCCATGACAGCAGTATCGCTGTTCATAGTATGCTTAAGGGGCTCTGCAATTGCAGAGCCCCTTAAGCATACTATGAACAGCGATACTGCTGTCATGGAT
>JAPHTU010000354.1 GCA_026196145.1 Gammaproteobacteria bacterium | reverse complement strand
GTTTTCCTTGGTGAAATGACCCTTCATGGAGCGAATCATAATAATCAGCAGCATGGTGGCGCCCATGGTCACATGAAAACCATGAAAGCCCGTCAGCATGAAAAAGGTTGAACCGTAAATCCCGGAACCCAACGTCAGGTTCAATTCATCATAAGCATGGGCATACTCGACAGCCTGCAGGTAAACAAAACCGAAACCAAGCAAAACGGTTGCCAATAACCAGAGCACCAGGGCTTTACGTTGATCTTTCTTTAAAGCCCAGTGCGCAAAGGTTACCGTCACACCGGAAGCTAACAGGATCAGGGTATTAATTGCCGGCAATCCCCACGCAGGAATTATCTCGAATTCACCGCCAATATTACCGGGGCCATTACTGGGCCAGCCTTCGGAAAAGTCTGCCCACAACAGTGCATTGGTCATCAGGCCGTCGCCCTCACCCAGCAACCATGGCAGCGACAATGCCCGGGCGTAAAAGAGCGCGCCAAAGAATGCCGCAAAGAACATGACTTCAGAGAAGATGAACCAGCCCATCCCCATACGGAAGGATGTATCTACCTGCGCATTGTAGGTGCCGGCTTCGCTTTCACGTATAACCGTGCCAAACCAGCCCCACATCATGTAAATAGTGATTAGCAAGCCGGCCCACATGACCGTAAAACCAAAATCATTACCATTCAGGTAATTTGAAAAGCCGACGACTGCAGTGGTCAGACCAATTGAACCGATAATCGGCCATTGCGTGCCATGCGGTATGTAGTAACTACCCTCAGCTGCTTGTGCCATTTCTCCCCTACCTTTTTATTAAAGTTAAAAGTTAATTTTATTGCTTTGCCAGCTTGTCCAGTTCAAAGAACGTGTAAGACAAGGTTAGCGTTGTGATCTCTTTCGGTAATTCCGGATTCACCATGAAACGCAATGGCATATCCTTACCTTCGTTTGCCTCAAAGGCCTGCTCATTAAAGCAGAAGCATTCTGTCTTGTTAAAATGCTCGGCGGCCAAGCCAGGTGAAACACTCGCCACGGCCTGAGCAACCTTTTTGTCAGCTGTGAGGTTCTGCGCATAAAAGCTAGTCTCATACATCTGACCAGGGTGTACCTTCATTTCATATACATCCGCCTTGAACTTCCAGGGCGCCTGGTTATTCAGATTGGTCAAAAACTGCACCTTTACAGTGCGGTCCGTATCAACCTGAGCCTTGCTTATTGCGGCAGGGCCTTCTGCTGTCTTGCCATTTAAACCGGTTACTTCGCAAAACACGTCATACAGCGGAACCAGCGCGAACGAAAAACCGCTCATAAAGAAAACCATCGCCACCAGCATGGTGACCGTCTTGCTGTGTTTTCCCTCAGCCATTGACCGCGGTATGCCAGACGAACAGGATCAGGAAACCAATAGGTATCATCGCCAGTAAAAGCGCCGTTTTCAGGTTCTTTTTTTGCTGTGCCTTTTTTGCATCCATGTCCATAACCGTATGTTTTATCAATTTGTGCCGACCCCGGTCAGGGTCGGCACAATATCAATTACTTTACTTCAGGCGCTGTATTAAAGCTGTGATAAGGGGCCGGAGACGGCAATTGTTCGAACTCCAGTCCGGTCGCGCCTTCCCATACCTGATCAGTCGCCTTCTCGCCGCCACGTATGGTCGCGTAAACGATGTAGCAGAACAGTAGCTGCGACAAACCGAAGCCAAAGCCACCGATGCTGGAAACCATATTCCAGTCGGTAAACTGTACGGAGTAATCAGGGATGCGACGCGGCATGCCGGCCAGACCCAGGAAGTGCTGTGGAAAGAACAGAACGTTCACAAAGATCGCTGACAACCAGAAATGAATCTTGCCCAGTTTTTCGTTGTACATATTACCGGTCCACTTGGGCATCCAGTAATATGCCGCTGCCATAATTGAAAAGACAGAGCCTGTTACCAGCGTGTAATGGAAGTGAGCAACAATGAAGTAGGTATCGTGATACTGAAAATCTACCGGCGTAATAGACATCATCAGGCCGGAGAGACCGCCAACGGTAAACAGGACCACGAAGGCGATTGAAAACAACATCGGTGTTTCAAAGGTCATGGACCCCTTCCACATGGTGGATACCCAGTTAAACACCTTCACGCCGGTTGGCACCGCTATCATCATGGTGGCATACATAAAGAACAACTCTCCAGCCAGCGGCATGCCAACGGTGAACATGTGGTGCGCCCAGACGATGAATGACAGGAAGGCAATCGATGCCGTTGCATAAACCATTGAGCTGTAACCAAACAGCGGCTTACGGGCAAAGGTCGGGATAATTGCCGAGACCACACCGAAGGCCGGCAGAATCATGATGTAAACCTCAGGGTGACCGAAGAACCAGAAGATGTGCTGAAACATAACCGGGTCACCGCCACCGGCGGCATTAAAGAATGAAGTACCGAAGAACTTGTCGGTTAGCAGCATGGTAACTGCGCCCGCAAATACCGGCATTACTGCAATCAGCAGATAGGCAGTGATAAACCAGGTCCAAACGAACAGCGGCATCTTCATCAGGGTCATGCCGGGTGCACGCATATTCATAATGGTAGCTACCACGTTAATTGCACCCATCACTGAAGAAATACCCAGCAGGTGAACCGCAAAGATCAGAAATGGAAAGGCATCGCCAGTCTGCAATACCAGGGGAGCATACATCGTCCAGCCACCGGCTGGCGCACCACCGTCCATGAACAACGTGGATGCCAGCATGGTGAAGGCAAATGGCAGAATCCAGAATGACCAGTTATTCATCCGTGGCAATGCCATATCCGGGGCACCGATCATCATCGGAATCAGCCAGTTGGCCAGACCAACGAATGCCGGCATCACCGCACCAAATACCATGACCAGTGCGTGCATGGTGGTCATCTGGTTAAAGAAATGTGGATCAACAACCTGCAGGCCCGGCTGGAACAGTTCCATCCGGATAACCATGGCCATGGCGCCGCCAAACATAAACATGGCAAGAGAGAACAGCAGGTACAGGGTACCAATGTCCTTGTGGTTGGTTGTGCGAACCCAACGCATCAGACCTTTTTCAGGGCCGTGATCGTGGTCGTCGTGTGCTACTGCTTCACTCATGGATAATCTCCGTAAGTCTTAAAATTAATATCTTATGTTGTTGTATTCCGGCCAGCTTAGCGCGCAGCTTTTACATCTGCGGGCTGAATGGCATCACCGGCCCTGTTATCCCAGGCATTTCGCTGAAAGGTAATAACAGCAGCGATATCAACATCACTCATCTGATCCTTGAAAGCGACCATTGCAGTACCTGCACGTCCATTCATGACCAGGTTCAGGTGATCCGAGACAGCGCCATTGGCCACAGGGCCGCCATTGATTGCCGGGAATGTGCCGGGGATGCCCATGCCATTCAACTGGTGGCAACCTACGCATTGCGTGTTATAGACCTCTTCACCCTTGGCGTACAGATCATCAGCCGTCCAGACCTTGTCTGCAGCTGCAGCCATCTCTACGCTGGCACCTTTCTGTTCAGCCAACCAGCTGGCGTACTCCTCCTCGCTAACTGCGCGAACCACGACAGGCATAAAACCATGATCCCTGCCGCAAAGTTCTGCACACTGGCCACGATAGACACCGGGTTTCTCGATTACTGTCCACATCTCGTTGATAAAACCAGGGATTGCGTCCTGTTTTTGCCCCAAATCAGGCACCCACCAGGCATGCAGCACATCGGATGCAGTGATCAGGAAGCGAATCTTTTTACCCACTGGCAATACCAGTTCCCTGTCAACGTCCAACAGGTAGTTATCTACCGTGTTCGGATCCGCATAGATACCTTTACGGCTGGATTCGGAAAGACTGCTGATAAATGACACATCTTCACCCAGGTATTCGTATTCCCATTTCCACTGATGACCGGTGATCTTGATTTCCAGGTCGGACTCTGTGGTATCGGCCATAAACACCAGGGTCTTGGTGGCAGGAATGGCCAGGCCAACCAGGATCAGGAAAGGCACGATGGTCCATACAATTTCCATCTTGGTACTTTCATGAAACTCGGCCGGGACAGCGCCTTTTGATTTGCGGTGAGCAAACATTGAATAAGCCATTACGCCAAACACAATAACGCCGATGACGACACAGACCCATAAAATCAGCATATGCAGGTCATATACCGCATGGCTGATAGGTGTGACACCCTCCCTTAAATTCAGCGTATCCATAAAACCCGCCATAGCTGACTGCATACCCGCTGCCATGCCGAGTGATACTGCTGCGATGAGCTTGTTGATTTTTCGCAACATCGTTTTGTTACTCCCCGTAGTCATTAATTATAAATTCTGTTGCAGAACTGAATTAAACGTTCCGCTTTAGTTCACCGGCCAATTGTTCCTTTTCAATCTTGCCCAGAAAACTACCTATTTCCGTACCCTTGCCATGAGACCTGATCATCAATCTGCTGGGGTACCAGGCATGTTTTGCCGGCTCCAGTCTCACCTGTGCCCAGCAGCGCTGCAAACAGGTTGTTGAATCTATCCGCCAGCGACCCTTACAAATCTCCAGCGTGTCCCCCTCAATAGAGATGGTCTCTTTATCCAGTCCACGTACTGCAACCAGATATAACGCAAATCCCAATGCAGTCAGCTCAAGCCCGGCAAACGGCAATATCAACCATGCCCCCAACCACGCAAACCAGCCTGCAATACTGAGCGAGACAATCGAAATCAATGCAAAAAAACGCATATTTCCCTGCCAATCCAGCGAGCGATCCGGCCGTAACACATAAATTACCGCGTCATCACCCACTCGCTCAGTCATAACCATGGATTTATTCCAAATGGTCGTGCTGCCCGGGCAGGAATATCGACTTATCTTGAGTCAAAATTAGATCCCCCCGTGGAATTGGCCACGGAGTATACATAGATTAAGGGAGGCGTGTGAAGCATTTATTGATTCTGCCAAACCTGACATTTATCAAAAAATGCTCTTTTTTTTACATCAGGTTATCTGACATAAATCAAGATTTCGCACAAATTCCCGTGATGGGTCCCACGACATCACCCCCAGCAATGGTGCATCCAGCCGTTTTTCCAGGCTTTCCTCTATGGCCTGGTCACGACTTTGTGCAGCCTCCGGGTAATTGGCCACCCAACCGGTAAAACGAATCTTCCCGGCTTGCATCACCTGCTGGGTCAACAGGGCATGATTGATACACCCCAGGCGGATAGCCACGACCAGAATAACGTCCAGCTGCAGCCGTTGAACCAGATCAACAAAGGTTTCCTTGTCATTCAAGGGCGTCATTAGGCCTCCCGCACCCTCAACAATGACCCGTTCGGCGCGTTCAACCAATTGTGTATAACCGTCTTCGATCTTTTGTAGCGAAATCGACTTGCCAGATTCCTGTGCAGCCTGGTGTGGCGCAATAAACGGGCTAAAGGCATATTGATTGATCAATTCACGACCGATAATCCCGCCAGAGGCCTGGTATATCTGTTCCACATCCTCATTTACCCATTGACCGTCAACCTGTTGCATACCCGATGCCACCGGTTTCATGCCGACAGCATTGACACCATCCAGACGATACTGGCGAAGCAGCTGGCAGGTAATAAAAGTCTTGCCAACCTCGGTATCGGTTCCGGCTACAAATAATCCATTACTCATATATGGAAAACCTTTTGAGATTCTTTATCTCCTATGCTAAATAGGGTGTATAACAAGCCACAAAGGTGGGAAAAAGGGATGGAAAAAAACTTTTTTAACTTTCTCAGCAGCACCGACAGGACCTTGCTGGAAGACAAGGCCCACCACCGTGATTTCAAGAATGGCGAAGTGATCCTTGAAAAGGGCGATAGCAATGCCTCCCTGTATATCATTAAGGACGGCGACGTCAGCGTGGTTACCCGGATGATGGAACACGCCTTTGAGATTGACCAGCTACATAAAGACGATTTGTTTGGCGATATGTCGTTCGTCGATACCAGCTCCATCAGCACCGATATTGTCGCTATCGGTGATGTCGCCATTGACGTAATCAACAAAAATGACGTGGATGAACTCATTGGTGATGATCCCCTGTTTTACGGCCGCTTTTACCATGCACTTTCCCGGCTGCTTTCCTACCGCCTGCGAAAGATGAATGCGCAAATGGAAGGCGTCGCATTTGAGGGGTAAGATCTGTCACCTCATACCTGATCGATTGCCAATATCCTCAATCGAAATCGTCGCCATACCGTCACGCGAACTCTGGCCACTCCAGGCAGTTCCATATACGACCTCATAACTGGCGGGCAGACGCCCGTCGACCCGCCACTGCTCATAGGCCTGCTCCACCTGCTGAAACCGATGGCGACCAACCAGGCCACGTGAACGACTCTGCAGGGCATTGCTGGCACCGATATATTTCAGATCCTTCATCACGTCACGCGCGGAGTCATAGGTCAGGGTAAGCACCTCGCGCTCCATCACCGGCTCCTGCAATCCTGCCTGCACAATAATGTCTCCGACATCATGCATATCCATAAAGGCGTGCACATGATGACTGCCATCCACGGCTGCCCAGCTACTACGCAACTCCTTTAATGTATCCGGTCCAAAGGTACTGAACAGCAACACGCCGTCCGGCTTGAGTACACGCCGAATTTCACTAAACGCCAATTCTGGCCGATCACACCACTGCAATGAAAGACTGGAAAACACCATATCGACACTGGCGTTCGCGAGCGGCAACTGGTGGGAATCACCACATACCACCTGCGGTCGTTTCAGCCAGCGGCCACGCTTACGGGTTCTTTTCAACATGGCTGGTGATAAATCCAGCGCCACCAGATGTGCCGATGAATAACGCTTCATCAGCATAGCGGTCGGCTGTCCAGTACCCGCACCCAAATCAAGTATGGTTTGTGGTGCAATCTTCAGCCACTCCAGCCGCGATAACAGACGCTCTGCCACCTCGAGTTGCAGGACCGCGTGTTCATCATAGGCATCGGCCGCAGCATCGAAGGAACGCTGCACAGAACAAAGATCCAGACCCGGCATCGACTTATCCATGCGCAGCCTCCCTGACCCAATTCACGAACCCATCCGGCCGTGACACAAAAGGCACGTGTCCTGTATCGGGCCAGACCGTTACTGCGGCACTCAACCTTGTCTGCATCTCACTTTGAATCGACACCGGCACCAACGCATCGTTTTCACCGTACAGGCAACTTACCGGGCAACCGATCGACGGCAGATCACTTAACAGGCTTCCATCTCGCAGTACCTCCAGGCCCCAGTCAATCGCATTGAAACGATTTGCAGATGCATCAGCCAACTGCTGCATGACTCGCTTTGACTGGACATCTCCGTGTGCCTGCAGGGCAATAAAACGCCTCGATGCCTTGCTGGCATTATCCATATAATCAGACTGAAATTGATCAAATGTATCGAGCGGCATGGCAGTATCCCAATCTTCATGCTGCACAAATGCCGGCGTACCCGCCACAATCAACAGACGCTGCACCTGCTGTGGCATAAGCAAGGCCGCCTGCATGGCAATCAGGGCACCCAGTGACCAGCCCAACCAGATTGCGGGGCGGCCAACGGCAACCAGAATCTCTTCCGTCAACGACTTCAGCCGCATTTGGCTGAATCGACTCTCGCCATGACCCGGCAACTCAGGCAGGTAGCACTCATAGTTATCCTGTAGTCGTTCAACAACTGGCTGCCAGACACTGGCGGTCGAACCCCAGCCATGCAGCAATACCAGAGCGGGCTTCTCAGTCATCGTTAAGAGCCGTTTCAAGCGCCGCAAACAATTGCTCGATATCCTGGCGCTGGTGTTCGCTACTGAGGGTAATACGTAACATCGGGGCGGGTACCGTCGGTGGACGAATCGCACTCACCAACAGGCCTTGCGCCTCAAGCCCCTGTTGGGCCTGCATCAGGGTATCAATATCGGCAAACCGGACTGGTTGTATCGGCGTTTGATGATTACCTGCCTGGATACCCAGCTGCCCGGCAAGCTCCTGAAAATAACGGATATTGTCAAACAGGCGCTCACGCCGCTCAGGTTCGCCCTGCACTATTTCCAGGCTCGCCAGTGTGGCGCATGCTATCGCTGCGGGTGGCGCCGTGGTGTAGACATAACTGCGCGCAAACTGAATCAGAGATTCAATCACCGTTTCACTACCGGCCACAAAGGCACCATAGGTGCCCAGGGCCTTGCCTAGAGTACCCATCAATAACGGCACTTCCTCCTGCCCCAAACCCGCCATGGCGGCACTGCCCTGCCCGGATTCACCCAGCACGCCCAGACCATGGGCCTCGTCCACCATCAACATCAGCCCGCGCGGTTGCGCGATAGCCGCCAGGGCCCTTAACGGCGCGATATCTCCTTCCATACTGAATACGCCATCGGTGGCAATAATGCCCTGCCTGTCATCGACCTGACGTTGCAGATCGTCCACATCGACATGTTTATAGCGACGCGCATCGGCACGGCTCAGCAGGCCGGCATCGATCAGTGATGCATGATTGAGCCTGTCCTGATAAACAACATCATGCCGATCAGTGAGCGCACTTAACACACCCAGGTTCGCCATATAACCCGTGGAAAACAGCAGTGCACGATCACGCCCGGTAAATTCGGCCAGCGCCCCCTCAAGCTCATGGTGTGCACGGGTATGACCGGTAATCAGGTGTGCTGCACCCGCACCAACGCCATATTGGTCTGCACCTTCGATAAAGGCCTGTCGCACGGCCGGGTCATTGGCCAGGCCCAGATAATCGTTACTGGAAAAGTTAATCAGCTCGCGCCCCTTTACCTGCAGGCGGCGTTGTTGCGGGCCTTCAACCAGCCGATGCTGGCGGGTCAGACCCCCGGCCTGTTGCTCGGCCAGACGAGCGGATAAATCCATTTGGGGAAGCTCAGGATGCGGCGGCCAAATCAGCAGGCTCGGCGGGCTGCATGGAATGCAGGCCAAGTTTTTCAAACAACATCCTGTCGTGATCGGCATTCGGATTCGGGGTGGTCAATAACTTCTCACCGTAGAAAATAGAGTTTGCGCCAGCAAAAAAACATAGCGCCTGCATCTCATCCGTCATCTGCTCACGCCCGGCCGACAAGCGCACCACAGAGGCCGGCATCAGGATACGCGCAACCGCAATGGTGCGGATAAATTCAATCGGATCGACAACTTCGGTATCTGCCAGCGGAGTGCCTTCGACAGCCACCAGTTGATTGACCGGTACGCTTTCCGGGTGCTGTTCCATATTCGCCAGGGTACGCAACATTTCCGCGCGATCGGCCACATCTTCACCCAGACCAATAATTCCACCGCTGCACACATTAATACCGGCATCGCGTACATGT